>JAAYEN010000317.1 GCA_012728775.1 Tissierellia bacterium | reverse complement strand
TAGTGGTGGGCAGTACTGGGCTTGAACCAGCGACCTCCACGATGTCAACGTGGCGCTCTTCCAGCTGAGCTAACTCCCCTAGATGTTTTTAAATAATACCAATCTTTCTTAGAATTGTCAAACTAATAAATATGATCACTTGATGTAATAGGTAAATTACTAAGCTATGCTTACCAATGTAATTTAACATTGGAATATTTACATTATATTTTCCCAATGGATTTCTATAAACTTCATTTAATCTACCAATAAAAAAACCTGTAAGAAACAAAAAAAACCATGGTAAAAGCGGAAAGTAATCTGATGAAGAAAAGGTTAGATTGGGAAATCCTAAATAAAATAAATTCAACTCAGAAAATTTCTCAAAAAATGAAAATACCACTACTCCATTTTCCCAAAGGTAGAAAAAAACTGAAAAAGATAATATCGCCCCTACATAGGGATTTATTAACTTCAATAAATCCTTAGATAATGCTACTATTAACATTGATATTCCCATAAAGTGAAGTATCCCAAATTTTATCATTAGTTTAGGAGTTACAATATATGTGACTAAAGATACTAAGATTGCAGAAATAATTACTATTATAGAATTTTTTATAGGATTTTTTGAAAGGTTTATAGAAAAACCAGACAATAAAATAAAACTCCAAGCTATATATTGTTGATAAGGATAGAATCTTTCTATAGAAAAGAAACCTATTTCAACATCAAAAACAAAGACTAAAGAATATAACAAATGATAAATAATCATATTAATTATAGCTAGCCCTCTTAAAAAGTCTATTATTTCTATTCTACTAGATACTTTTTTACTCATTTTATCCTCAATACATTAAATATTTTCTTTTAATAAGTAACTTTGTTTTGGCCTTCCAATTTTCCCGTATGTTATTTTCACATCTATTATATCTTCACTTTCTAAAAATTGTAAATATCTGTAAGTTGTCTGGTATGAAAGTTCTGTAAGTTCAGATATTTCTTCAACTGTAAGGTGTTCATTGGCCCCTTGCATTTTCTCTAACAGCAAAGTCAGAGTTGACTCTCCTATACCCTTAACTAATTCTAGAGACTCTACTAAATTTTGGCTCTTAACTTTTTGATCTTGAAGTAATCTAATGTGTAAGTTTATGCGAGAAATTAAATCTGGAGCTTTAATAGGTTTAGTTGCAAAGTCTGTTGCACCTGCCTCCATAAAATTGTCTGCAACTTCCTGATCAAAATCAATCGTAAATACAATTATTGGAATAGTCTGATTTATATTTCTTATCATTTTTACACCTTCTATTCCGTTTATATCAGGCATATGATAATCTATTAAAATAATATCCGGATTATTTTCTTTTAAAAGAATCAATCCTTCTTTAACATTTCGTGCTGTTAAAGGTTCCCAATCCTGACTTTGCATAACAGCAGATAAAGCAAAAAGTATAGACTTTTCATCGTCAATACAAAGAACTTTAATTTTATTCAATTCAATACCTCCCTCAAAAGTATTGTTACTGTAGTACCTACATCAATATTACTATGTAGAAACACATCTCCATCGGCTTTTTCTACAGTTCTTCTAACAAAACTTAGACCTAATCCAAAGGAATTATATGTAGAAAAACCTGAATCCCAAACTTTTTCTATTAAAGAATTATCTATACCTACTCCATTATCGATAATAGAAATCTCAATAAAATCTTCATCTTCAACATTTATCTTATCAATTATTATTTCTATCTTTCCCATTGATATGTCTTTAATGGCATTTCTTGCATTTTCTATTACATTTACCAACGCTCGAGTAAATGTAATTTTATTGACTTCTATAAAAGAATCCGGAACATGATTATAGTAGTCGATTTTTGTTGAAACTGTGGATTTTGAGATATTTGCCAAAGTAAAATTAATTAATTCCTCTGTTGTTACTTTAAACCTAACATCTTCATTTAATATCTCTGAAATCATATTACTCATGCTATCTATGGATTTTTCAACTCTTCCGAGATAAGTTATTTCTTGGTTCATGCTTTTTTTATCCAGAGAATTTTTAACAAGACTAACTAGAACCTGGGCTGAAGTCAAAGGAGACTTTAAATCATGTACTAAATTTTTTACTTCTCTAAAGGTTCTATTTTCTATATCTTGCATTGCCCTTTCGCTTTCCAAAAATAAATTTTCCTTTTTTAATTGTTCTAGTGTTTTTAATGCATTTTCATCTCTTATCAATAAAAAAACTAATGTTCCAAATATACTAAATAGTGACATAAAAAACATTGAAATTATGTTCAGTTCTCTTTCTGCTTTAAGATAATCAGCAATTAATTTTACTTGTAAAGATACATCACCTTTTCCAATGGGAAGACGATTAAAAAATGGCATGATATCCATAAATTGAAAAGATGTAATAAAAAATACTATTAAAGCTACTTTTTTCCATTCAGACACGTAGTTATAGTCTCTATCCCCTATTAATATTATTAAAAGTATCATAGTAATTGATGGCATTCCAAAGTGATAATTAATATTTTCATAGGCTACCCTAATAAAGAAATATACAAAAGGTATAATTATAGAAATAATAATTATTTTAAAATATTTACTTAAATTAAATTCTCCATTTATTTTTATAGATTCGGATATAAAAAATGCACCTATATAATGGGGAAAAGCACGCAAAGAATTTAGAAGGACTAAAGCGATTCCTCCCATTATTAAATAAAGTCTATCTCCATTATAGATAGCATAGTTTAAAGTATCATTTATTTTAAAAGTATCTATCGTCAAAAAAATGGGTAGAATCATTCCCAATAACACTAGCAAAATTCCCGCTGCTAATTTTTTCTTCCTTATTCCTTCTATCACTAAATCAAATCTTTCTTTTGTTAATATAAATTATATATACCACACTAACAAATAATGTAATAATTGGCAATGTTTTTGAATATCCTACTTTATAATACACATTGCTTGCTCCTATTGGAGACCAAATTGGTGGATCAAAAGGCAATCCGTAATCTGCTACTATCTTCTTAACATTCAAAAGATGGATGGTAGGTATGTTTTTCGAAAGAAAATAGTTAATTAACCCGTCATTATCTCCATAGTCGGTGCCTCTAATTTGGCTAGATTTCAAAATCCCTTGTTTGTTAGCAATATCAAATTCTCCAATACCTAAAAAAGTTAAATTTCCTCCCACTGCTATATAGCAATCTACATCTTTTTTACTATAATAAACGTCAACTTTTTTATTAATATTTTCTTGAAAGTTAGGTTCTATCATTACTTTTAGGTTTAATTTTTCATATTCTTTTATAATTCTATCAATTAGTTCTGGAGGTTTTTCCGATGCTACATCATCATCGCCCCCCATAGTTACCAAAGAACTATTATATTTAGTATAATTATCAGAATTTAGCATTGAAAGCATTTTAGGAAAGGTCAATTCTATTTGATTAGCTCCATAAGTAGAAGAGCCAAAACTAGAAATAATAGTCAAATCTAAACCCATTACCTCACTGGCACTTAACACTGCTAAGTTAAGAGCTGGAAATGAACCAGAAAATCCTACAGCTACATGATCTCCAGATTTAAGTCCTACTTCATGAAACATTTTTACTACCAAAGCTGCCATATTTGGATTTGTGCTTGTTCTTTTGGATTCTAGATGTCCTAAAGATGTTGTGTATTCATTATACTCGTCACCCAAAAGACCTGTATCAAAATAATCATAGTCATATATGGGTATGTTCAGCTCTTCTTTATAATTTTTGACAGCATTAGAAAGTATTTTCATTTTATTTGCCGCTTCTATTTGATCATTATAGAAAGTATTTTTTTCTGTTGTCTTATAATAAAAAGTAAAAATTAAGTTTATTATCAATAGAAGTATAATTGGTAAAAGTTTTAATGATCTTATATCTCTTATTTTCATAGCATCACCTAAAATACAGGCATCCCTGAAATTATCATTATTGTTACGATAATCAAAACAACCACAGATAAAGATACTAAGGATACAATCATTCCTTCTTTTAGCCATTCATTTGCGATAATACCAGGAATAATATTTCCTATAATTCCTAAAGAGAATGGGATAGTCAGTGTCGAAAATATATTTATTACTAAAGCAATTCCTACTGCCAACGCAAATTGTCTTTTACCATATATTATAGTGTATTTCGAAAGCAATTTTAGCAATAAATATGTAATAAGTGATATACAAAGTGTAGATATAATCCTACTAGGATTATTAATATTTACTGCGATATATCCAGGAACAATTAAGCCACTTGGAGAAAATCCAGTAATTTCTGAATATGCCAAGCTTATAAATATTCCTATAATTATTACTTTATCAAACATATTCATCTCCCTCATTTCTAATTTTTTCCAATATTTTGTCCCCATCATTTGCAATATTTCCTACTGCAAAAATTATATTATTATCATCAAAATTATTAAAATCTAGATTTTTTACATTATCAATTACTTTTGTGTCAAAGTCTAATAAATTCCTCTTAAGTACTTTTGTAAATGATCCCATAATCAAAACCTCATCAGGCAATAGTCGTTTAGTTAATTCAACCATATGATTAGCTCTATACCCTCTATCGGGCCTATTATTAATCAATAAAACCAATTTTTTAGCCTGCCAATTATATTTCTCTTCTAATTCTTTATATACAATTTCTGATGAATCAGGGTCATTTATGGAAAGTCCATTTACAAAAATAGCACCCGTATTTAATTTATATACTCTTAAATCGTATGGGTCATGTATAAAATTTTTCATAGCTATTAAAGCATCTTCTTCTTCAATTCCAAATAATTTACACACTTCCAATGCGCATGCTACATTTTCTTTAAAATTTATTTCATTATATGTATCTTTTACATTAACTTTTATTATTTTTGTATTTAATTTTTCGCAAATCGATTTTAATTTTTCAAAATATTTTTCTTCCGAAGTTATCAGTATTCCATTTTTTGGTATTGTGTTTGCAAGAGATTCACAAATTTCTTCTAATGTTTCTCCCATTTCTTCCGTATGATCTAATCGGACATTTGTAATTATTCCAATATCTGATTTTAGTATATTGTGTTGAGAAATAAATTGTAATCTTGGCTGAACTGCCATACATTCTATCGCTAATACTTCTGCACCTTCTAACACAGCTTTTTTCATAATAAAAATCTGCTCTCTAATATTAGCTCTCCCTCTACGTTGAATGAGCTCTTCTTGATTTTTTGTATTAATAGTCATAGGTAGGGTTCCAGTAGTTTTAGCAAATGATTTAATCCCATTTCCATTTAGTCCACTATGAATAAGTCTAGTTACAGACGATTTGCCCCTAATCCCATTTACATGAATTATATGTTTTAATTTTTTTCTATTTTTATTATTGTAAAAATTCTCTACTAATAAGTATAAAATAAAAAAACCAACTAGTGCTAAAAGTAATTTGTTCATTTTTTACCAACTTTTGATATATTTAAATTATAAAAAATATTATACATAATGTCAAAAGGACGCCTTATTTGCGCCCTTTTGACTATGATAATTACAAATAGGAGAAGGTTTCAATTATTAATATCCCACCGCTTTTGCATCAGTCCAAGCATCTGCACCACCGTATAGTTGTCCATCTTTATACATGATAGCTTGAACAAATCCAAATGTATCATTAACCATATGAGATGCCTTATGTCCCATTTCTTCTGTCTTTTTAACTTCTTCTAGATCTACTCCGTCCATATATGTTAAGACATTACTAGGTCCATCCCAAATTCTCGGTAAATCTATAGCAGCTTGTAAATCCATCTCATTATCTACTACATTTACGATTATCTGAGCAAGCTGGGCAAAAATAGTCATTCCTCCAGGTGTTCCTAAAACCATAAAAGGTTCTCCATCTTTTAGCATTATTGTAGGACTCATAGAACTAAGTGGCTTCTTCTTTGGAGCTACTGAATTTGCTTCGCCAGCCATAGGCGAAAAGTCATCCATTTCGTTATTTAAAATGAATCCGTAACCATCTACAACAACTCCACTTCCATAGTAATAGTTAATAGTTTTGGTTATAGCAACCATATTTCCTTCTTTATCTGCTACTGAAAGATGAGTTGTACTATCTCCTTCATACTTCCATGGGTCATCTGCTTCAAATTCTTGGGATTTTTCTAAGTCAATCTTATCATATAAGACTTTCCCATATTCTTTTGACATAATACCTTTTAGTGGAACATCCACATATTTTGGATCGCCCATATATTTAGCTCTATCAGCATAAGTCATCTTAAAGGCTTCTGAAAAAATATGCATATATTCTGCACTTAAGGGCTCTAAGCTAGACATATCATGATTTTCCAAAATATTTAATATTTGAATTAAATGAGCTCCACCAGAACTAGGAGGTGGACTAGAAATTATTTCATAACCTCTATAAGTCCCTCTAACTGGTTCGGCTACTTCTATTTCATAAGTTGACAAATCTTCTAAGGTAATAATACCATCATATTTTTCAGACGCTCTTACTATTGCCTCTGCCACTTCTCCTTTATAAAAACCGTCTGAGCCTTGTTCAGCAATTATTTTTAAAGTCTTTGCCAAGTCTGGATTTTTTACCAAATCACCAGCTTCAAAAGGAAGGTCATCTTGAAGATATATTTTACCTAGCTCTGGAAATTTAAACATAATATCATAGGCATCAACTACAGTTTGAATAAATTTAGGTGTAGCTAAAAATCCATTTTCTGCAAGTTCAATAGCCGGTTGTAGAACTTCTTCTCTAGACATAGTTCCATATTCTTCTAGAATATATAATAATCCTGCTACCTCCCCTGGTACTGCTACACTTAGACCACCTCTTGATTTAATTTCATCATTTGGTTCGCCATTTTCATCTAAATACATATCATCAGTTGATTCTAATGGAGCCACCTCTCTAAAGTCTACATAAATTACTTCGCCAGTTTCTCCATCTCTAAGAGTCATAAACCCTCCGCCGCCAAGTCCAGATGCATTCGGTTCACATACTCCAAGGGCAAAAGATGCAGCTACAGCAGCATCAACTGCATTCCCTCCTTTAGAAATGATGTCTGATCCAATCTTAGAAGCCTCATATTTTTGAGTTGATACAATGCCGTTTTCCGACTGTGCATCTCTTCCATCTGTTTTTAAAACTAAATTCTCATCAAATGAAATGAACTCGTTATACTTATATGTACTTAAAGTATCTTCCACCTTTGCCCACTTATCTTCAGTTGATACCTCTTCTTCAACTATTTCTTCTTCTTCCACTTCTGCGGTTTCAGTATTTTCTACTGCTTGTTCTTCAACTGGTTCTTCAGCTGGAGTTTTTGTTTGATTACACCCCATCGATAAAATCATTAATAAGGCTAACAATAGCGATAAAATTCTTCTTTTCATTTTTACCCCCACTTTATAAAATTAGATTTTATATAAAAGGGCGAATGGATTTATTCGCCCTTTTTTGCATTATAATAATTAGAAACCTAATGCTTTACCATCACGTCTTGGATCTCCAGCACCTTCTAATGTTCCATCTTCATTATACAATACTGCATTGACAGAACCAAAACTTCTATCCCATTCGTCACTTGCTTCCATTGTGTGTCCAATTTCTTCAAGTCTAGTAATTGTTTCTGCAGGTAATCTATCTTCGTATGTTATTTTACCTTCTTTAAACCCTTTAATTCTTGGGAAGTCTACTGCATCTTGCATATTCATATCATGGTCTACTAAATTAGATATTACTTGTGCTACAGTTGAAATTATTGTAGTACCACCTGGAGAACCAAGTGCTGCTACTGGTTTTCCGTCTTTTAGAATTATTGTTGGTGACATAGATGATAGTGGAGTTTTTCCTCCAGCAATTGAGTTAGGATGATCGTGTCCTGTTACAAAGTCATCCATTTCATTATTCATAACAAATCCATATCCCGGTATACCAACTTTAGAACCGAAATAATAATTTACTGTACTAGTTAAAGAAACTATGTTTCCTTCTTTATCTACTACTGAGTAATGTGTAGTATCTTCATGTTCAAACATCCACGGATCATCTGGCATTGGCTCAGTAATCGCAGCATCAGTTTGAATTTTTTCTGATAATTTCTTAGCATAATCTTTACTCAACAATCCTGCCACTGGAACTTCTACAAATTTAACATCTCCCATGTATTCAGCTCTATCTGCATACGCCATTGAAAATGCATCGGCAAATATGTGAAGTCTTTCAGGAGAATCTGGTGCCATACTTGGTAAGTCAAAATTCTCAACAATATTTAAAATTTCTGCTACTATAGTTCCACCAGATGATGGGGATGGAGATGAGTAAATATCATATCCTCTATAATTTGTATGAACTGGTTCCAAAACTTCTACTTCATAATTAGCTAAATCTTCCATGGAGAATAGACCACCATACTTATTAACTGTTTGTACCATAGCTTGAGCAATAGGTCCTTCATAGAATGCTGCTTTACCATCTTTTGCAATTAATTCTAATGTTTTTGCAAAATCTTCGTTTTTAAATGTTTCTCCAATTTCGTATGGGAATTTAATTCCATCTACTTCTTTCAAGAAGATGTCTCCAGATTCTGAATATAACATTAGATTGTCATATTCACCACTCATATCAGTTGCTAAAGTAGGAGTAACCGTAATTCCTTTTCTAGCAAGTTCTATGACAGGTGCTAAAACTTCTTCTCTACTCATAGTTCCATAGTTTTCAAGAGCATATAACCATCCAGCTACATTTCCTGGTACACCTACAGATTTACCACCTAAGATTTTTTGGTTTCCAACTACTACTTCTTTTCCTTCTTCATTTTCGAAAGTTGACCACATATCTGGTGTTGCTGCTTGAGGAGCTTTTTCTCTGAAATTTAAGAAAATAGTTTCTCCAGATGCAGAATGCATAGTCATAAAACCACCGCCGCCAATACCTGTTGCATTTGGCTCTACTAAACTTAAAGCAAAGCCTACGGCAACAGCTGCATCTACTGCATTTCCGCCTGCTTCGATAATTTCTTTTCCTATTTTTGAAGCTTCGTATTTTCCTGATGCTACCACTCCGTTTTCACCTGTATCCCCTCTACCTGTTCTCATAAGTTGATTGTTTTCATCAAAAAGAACAAAGTCATCTAGAGATGTATACCCGTCATCTTCCACTGCAGGCTCAGTTGTCTCTTCTGTCGCTGTTTCAGTTGTTTCAGTCGTCTCAGTTGTTTCAACGGCAGGTTCTTCTACTGGTTTTTCTGCAGGTTTCGCCGGCGTACAACCTGCAAGTATTAGCATTAACGCTAATAGTAATGATAAAATTCTTCTAGTTTTCATATATCCTCCTAAGTACTATATTTATTTAAATAAATACTGCCCTATCCTTCCACCACCAAGTTCACTTTCATCTGCTGATAAAAATAATTCTTCGTATGTTGGAACATTTTCAAAAACAATTGCCTTGTCCGGATATTGTGTGTTATACGCTTTTGTAAATTCTATTATCCCTTGTAGATGTCTGCCTACTCTTTCTTCAATAGAGTGGCCTTTCTCATCATATGGAACATATAAGAATCCTAAACTTTCTGCATATACATACGCTTTATCTTTTCCCGTTAATGCAAGGTGTTCATCAGTTTTTCCCCTAAGCCTACCTTGAGATGCATTTGCTGTTTCCATAAGAAGCGGAATAGTATCTGTGTAATCTCCCAATTCTCTATGAGTTAATCCCCTAAGATTTACAGGTGATGGTTCAAGAGCAATATCTATTCCAGAAAACTGTAATTCCATTGTTCCTACCGCTGCAATGCTCATACCTTTTTCATGGGAAACAGTAGCATTTATTACAGGATATTCTGGAGATGCCTCATGCAAATCAAATGTAAGATTAACATCTTCCTTCTTAATTAATTCTACAATTCCATAAGCAACTTTTTCTGTTAAATTTCCATCTGCAGCTCCAGGATAAGCTCTATTAATATTTCTAGTCTCTGAGCCAGATAGTCTTTGACCTGATGCTTGATGCGTATATACATCTGGGTCTGGCCATTGATGAATAGGGTTAGTCGCTCTCGAGCCGTATCTCAGTTCTAATTCTTCACCATCTTTAGTTGTAAAATGCATACTCTGAGGAGATCCTTCTTGAGGGTCGTTATGAGTAAATGCACTTCTATTAGTATAAGGTAGTACAAAAACTGTTCCTTCATCTACAATGGCATTTTGAATAAATAATATAGCTGACAAATGTCCTGATGGCTCATTAGGATGTGTCCCTCCTAATATTAAAGATTTTCCTCCAGGTTTTGCACCTTCCATAACATAAACCGGTGTATCTCCTGGCGTATCTTTTAAACCGCTAAAATAATCGGATAGCATAACTACTTTAGTAACACTTGGTCCAGATGCAATTTCGGGTAATTCATGTAATTTACTGTAATTTGAACCTGTTACAAAAGCTATTATCAATGCTAAACCAAGTAATATAGCTCCACTAATATATTTTTTGTTCATCTTTACACCTTTCTATGCCTTACTTTATCATTAATAGCCTTAATACAAGTGGTATTACTACTAATGCTGCATTAGCTTGGTTTACTATTTTTTCTTCAGTAAATAAATTCCAAACTGTGAAGCCTAACACCAAAGCTATTAATCCTCTATAAATTAAAGTTATCATTAAACCCTCCTATTTAAACACTATGAATGGTGCTAGCTGAGGCGAGAATATTATTAAAATAATACTCCATATAATCATCAATGCAACTGGCACTATACATTTTTTCATTACAGGTACATAACTTTCCAAATTTAATACTTTGGCTGCAAATATTCCAGCTAATGCTGTTGGAGGAACCATATCCCCAGCTCCTGCAATTAAAGATATTGCTGCAGCGGTTATAATTTGGTTCTTTGCCATAAATGATAATAAGAATGGTACACCTAGAACAGACGCGGCCCCAAATGATGATACTGCTCCAAATAATGGAATAGAAATCGCCATAGCCACATATCTAAGTGAATTTGGTAAACTTATACATGCAGTTACTATAAAACCTCTAACTCCTGTCAAAGTCATTACTTGAATAAACATTCCTACTCCCATAAGAATACCCATTACAGGTAAAGCATCGTTTATTGCGCTTTTTACTTCTTCTAATATATTGATTTTATATCCGGTAAATAAGCCTACTATGGAAGAGATTATAAATACCAACGGCATTCCCAAATCAGGAATAGCAGGCACTAATTTGTTTAATACCATCAAAATTACAGCTAAAATGATAGGTATGTATATTCTAAAACCAAATTTTTCGCCAACCTCAAAATTTAATTTACCTTTTATGGCTTCATAATCTAATCCTTTGACATATTTATAACCGAAATATAAAACACTAAAAATTGCTATAGGTATAGTCAATACTAACAAAGGAACTTCAAATCCTACATAAGGGATATCTATTCCTCCTCCAATTATCATCGCAGGAATATTTACAGGAGGTGCTATCATACCTAAAATTCCACCCATTGCTAAAATGGCAGCGGCTTCAACTCCTGGTATTCCCATCATTAATAAAACTGGAGCCATAATAGAACCTGCGGATAAAACAGAAGCTGTTGAAGATCCTGTTATCATTCCTGGAAACATTATTACTAACATAACTAAGATAAGTAAAAGTGCGGGTTTCTTATGAAACTTTTCAATAATTAAAGCTGAAATAGCATCTAACGCACCAGACTTTTCTATTACCTTCATAAATATCATTGCACATGCTATTACCAAAATCGTATCTACATATGAAAATGTTCCCTCAACTAAATGTCTAAGGGCAATTCCTTCTCTACCAACTAGCGCTCCAACTATCGAAGAAATCATCATCGAAATACTAGCTGGCAACTTAAAGCCAAAGGCACAAATCAGAAACGTTCCAATCATGGCAAGGAAAATAATAAATTCTATACTCATTCAAATCTCCTTTTTCATTTTTGTAGGGCAAATAATTGCCCTACAATTATTCAAATTGCCTTATTTAAAAACTCCTTCTAATGCAGCTGTTGTATCTGTTATAGAATCGATTAATTCTATACCGATACCAGAATCTGCTGCAAGATTTGACATCATTCCATCGCTGTCTCCAGCTTTTACTACAATCGCATGGTCAGCTTTTTCAAAACTTGGTCCAATGAATTTGTCAGAAAGTTCTCCTCGTCTAGCTTCTCCTCCAATATGAACAGCAATGATGTTCAATCCTTGGGAATCTGCTGCTTCAACTAACTCACTTACTCTTGCTACTTCTGCATCTGCATCAATACCTGCAGCACCTAATCCTTTAGAAGATCCACCAACAGCTAATATAAGAGTTTTTGCATCTCCAATATCTGCTGAAGTTGCTAAATTATTAGATTCATATTGAACCCCTACTCTATCAAGCATAGATTTAACCATTTCTACGTCTGCACTTTGTCCAACAGATGTAAGTAAAGCTGGTTCTTCAGCACTAAAATCCCCTGCAGATTCAGTTGAATCTGAAGTTTCTGGAGCTTCTGTAGTTTCAGGAGCTTCCGTGGTTTCTGCTGGTTTTTCAGCAGGCGGAGCAGGTTCGTTGTTCCCACAAGCAACTGCAAAAACCATTAGCGATAAAACTAACAATGTAATAATTATTTTTTTCATTTTTACCTCCATTTTTTTGATTAAAGTTATTAAAACTAACTTTAATCATTATTTATACAACAATTATAATATTTTATTGTATACGTTTACAATTTATTATCATATTTATCACGAATTTATGGATAAA
This sequence comes from Tissierellia bacterium, assembly GCA_012728775.1. Next base: position 19,708 of record JAAYEN010000317.1, on the reverse strand, counting down.
ATTAACAATCCCTACTTTTTATTAAAAATATATTTCACTATTTAAATTATTTTCAAAAAATTTCTATATTTTATGATAAAATTTTTTATTTTTACGTAAATAACCTATATACTTTTATAAAATAATATGGTACACTTTTATCGATAAACGATAAATGAGGTGCCGAATGTATAAAATTAAATCCTATGGAAAAATCAATCTAAGCCTTGAGGTTCTCGGAAAGAGAGAGGACGGGTATCATAATATCGACACTTTAATGAATTCTATCGATTTATTTGACGAAATTAATATAAAAGAAATTTCTGGAGAGGATTTAATTTTAAAGTCTGATAATTTTGAATTTCCTACTGATAGTAGTAATTTAATTTATAAAGCATGGGAAATTTTAAAAAATTATCGTGACAAGGCTATAGGTTTAGAAATATTTGTAAAAAAAAATATTCCCGTAGCTGCAGGATTAGCTGGGGGAACTAGTAATGCTTGTACAGTTATGAAAGCTCTGAATGAAATTTGGAATTTAAAGTTATCCAAAGAAGAATTAATAGATTTATCAAAGCCCTTGGGTGCAGATTCTACTTTTTTCTTTTATGAAGGATTAGTTAGAGCAGAAGGTATTGGAGAAAAAATCACAAAATTTGAAGAGAAGTTAAATTATCCCTTGATTTTAATTAATATCGGAAAGCCTATATCTTCGAAAGAAGTTTATTCTAAAATTAATAATTACAGTACTGGTATTGTGAAAAGTATTGTAAGTAATATTAATGATGAAGAATTTCTGTTCAAAAATGTTTTTAATTCTATGGAAACCATAAGTTTTAAAATTTATCCTGAACTTTCATCGATAAAACAAGAACTTATAAATTTGGGAGCGGACTTGAGTTTGATGAGTGGATCAGGTCCTACAATTTTCGGAATATTTAAAGATGAAAAAAAACGAGATTTGGTATATACTAAGCTCTTAAATAAATATAATTATGTAATAAAATCTAAAATGATTTAGGTGATAAAATGTTAGAAATGAAAAATGCTTTAGAAAAATTAGATAAGGAAGACTCCCCTATCCAAGTTGCAGTAGTTGGAATTGGGAAAATGGGAAGGAGTCTAGTTGATAGACTTTTGACTTTAAAAGGTATGAGGCCTAGCTTAATAGTAAATCGTCACCTGGAAAAAGCATATAAAGCCTTGTTATATCTTGGAATAGAAGAAAAAAATATAATATCTGTTGAAACTATTGAAGAAGTTGAAAAGACAATCGCCGAAGGAAAATATGCTATTACTGAAGACTATGAATTAGCTGTAAAATCTCCTAGTATTCAAGTAATTGTAGAAGCAACTGGAAATCCTCAATATGGTGCAAAAGTAGCATATAAATCCATAGTAAATAAAAAACACATTATAATGCTAAATGTAGAATGTGATTCTGTAATTGGTCCTACTCTATACGAGTTGGCACAAGAAAATGGCGTAGTTTATTCTGGAGCTGCTGGGGATGAGCCTGCAGCAATAATGGAGTTAATTGAATATGCCTGGGGATTGGGGTTCGAAATTGTAGCTGCAGGAAAAGGAAAAAATAATCCTAAGGATATCCACGCTACTAATGAGTCTGTTGCAGTCCTTTCCGTTTTAAAGGATGTGTGTGCAAAAAGTCTTACTTCTTTTGTAGATGCTACAAATACTATGATAGAGTTAAACGCTGTGGGAAATGCCATGGGATTTAAACCAGATATAGATGGTTGCCATGGAATAAAATCTGATTTAAAGGGACTAGGAAAACAATTCAGCTTAAAAGAAGAAGGCGGAATATTAAATAATTATGGTATCTTAGATTATGTTCAAGGTATTGCACCTGGAGTATTTATAATAATTAGAGGAAATTCAAAAGAAACTATTGATACTTTAAGATATGTAGGAATGGGAAACGGTCCAAATTATGTTCTCCATAGGCCTTTTCATCTTTGTTCCTTAGAAACTCCTGTTTCTATTTACAAAGCTGCAATTAAAAAAGAAGCCACAATAGCTCCTGTTATGGGACAAGTTTGCGACACTATAACTTATGCAAAAAGAGATATGAAAAAAGGCGATATCATAGAAGGTATCGGATCAGATTATGTTTATGGACAATTGGTAACCCATGAAAAATGTATGGAAGAGAATCTTCTTCCTATAGCTCTTATATCTAACAATACTAAGCTTAAAGTAGATGTTAAAAAAGATGAATTGATAACATATGATATGGTAGAGTTAGAAGAAGATGAATTAATAACAAAACTTCGACGCCAACAGGATAAAAAACATGTATAAAAATAAATTCATTTCAGGAATCATTACAGCTGCAGGAATGGGAACTAGAATGGAATCAGATATTCCTAAGCTAGAGATGAAGATTTTTGGAAGATCTATTATAGATTATACTGTAGAAAAATTTTATAATTTAGATGTTTTTGACGAAATTATTTTAGTCTCAAGCAAAAACTTAATATTAGAATATAAAAATAGATTTTCTAAATTAAAAAACTTAAAGGTAATTTTAGGCGGAGGCTCCAGAGAAGAATCTACTTATCTTGGACTTAAGGCTTTAAATGAAATCAGTGAAATAGTAGTTTGCCACGATGGAGCAAGACCCTTTGTTACTAAGGAATTGATATTAAGCTCAATAGAATCAACAATGATCAATGGTTCAGGCGTCACAGGAGTAAAGGTAAAAGACACTATCAAAACTGTAGAAAAAAATGTGGTTATTTCTACTCCACCAAGGGATAAACTATATCAAATTCAAACTCCCCAAACTTTTAAAACTGAATTGATATTATCTGCTTATGAAAAATTCTTTGGAAAAATTCCTACAACAGATGATGCAGGATATTTAGAAGCAATGGGACAAAAAGTATTTATTGTAGAGGGAGATTATAAAAATATTAAAATCACAACTCCAGAAGATATGTTAATTGCAAAAGTAATAATGGAGGCACAATGAGAATTGGTATAGGATATGACGTCCATAAATTAGTAAAAAACAGAAAATTAATAATAGGTGGAATTGAAATCCCTTACGAATTTGGATTGCTTGGACATTCTGATGCCGATGTATTAGTCCATGCAATTATGGATTCCATGTTAGGAGCTTTGGCTTTGGGAGATATTGGAAAGCACTTCCCTGACAATGATATGAAATATAAGGATATAGATTCTTGCGAATTATTAAAAAAGGTAAACTTTTTAATACAAGAAAAGGGATATGAAGTTTCAAATATAGATTCAGTTGTAGCTTTAGAAAGTCCTAAAATCGGTATGTATATAGAGTCCATGAAAGAAAAATTGGCAAAAATTTTAGGAATTGACATTTCTCAAGTCTCTATTAAGGCCACCACCACGGAAGGATTAGGCTTCGTTGGGACAAAAGAAGGGGCTAGTGCCTATACTGTAACACTTCTAAAAAAAATTGGTGATTAAAATCGAATATTATTACACTTTAAACAGTTATTTCAAAAATAAATATGGAGAAAAAGTTGGAAAACTCAGCCTAGATGGAAATTTTACCTGTCCTAATAGAGATGGAAAGATTTCTGAATTAGGCTGTATTTTTTGTTCAGAAAAAGGAAGCGGAGATTTTACTTCTGGAAATTTAAATATTCAAAAACAAATTATTAAAGAAAAAGAAATGGTGAGAAATAAGTGGAATAATAACAGATTTATTGCGTATTTTCAAAATTTTACCAATACTTATGCAGATGTAAATTTTCTAAGAAATCTTTATGAAGAAGTCTTAAAAGATGAAGAAATTATTGGAATCGCCATTGCAACTAGAGCTGATTGCTTAAATAAAGATATATTAGATTTGTTAGAAGAGTTTTCTAAAAGATGCGAGCTTTGGTTAGAAATAGGAATGCAAAGTGCAAAAGAGTCTACAATTGAGTATATCGATCGAGGTTATTCCCATAAATATTTGGATAATAAATTAAAAGAGTTAAAATCTAGAAATATTAAGTTCGTTTTACATGTTATTTTTGGATTGCCTGGAGAGACAAAATCAGACATGCTAGATTCTATAAAATATATAAATGAAGTAAAGCCTTTTGGAATAAAAATTCACAGTTTATATATTCAAAATGATTCTAGAATTTATGAGGACTTCATTAATAAAAAATTTGAATTGTTAACCAAAGAAGAATATACAGATTTGGTAGCAGAATCTCTGTCGATTTTAGATAAGAATATCGTAGTACACCGGATTACAGGAGATGGAGATAAAAATAAGTTAATCGCTCCCCTTTGGGCAGCGGATAAATTAGGAGTTATAAGCGAGATACAGCGAAAAATTAAATCCCGTAAGGTTTGGTCTTTCTAGACAAACCACTCTATAAAACCTGGAGTATAAAACTTCAATATTTTTTATAAAAATTAAATGCCTAACGGAAATATACTGTTAGGCATTTAATTTATTCAAATTATCCTTGGATGCACTCTAAACCTGCCCTTTGGTGGCGCGTCAAAGATAACCACAGTCTACAAGTAGGATTTTAGTTCTTCTACTTTATCTGTTTCTTCCCATTTTAGTCCCAAATCTTCTCTTCCAAAATGTCCATAAGCTGCAAGTTGTTTGTAGATTGGTTTTCTTAAATCTAAGTCTCTAATTATTGCTGCTGGTCTTAAGTCGAAAACTTCTCCTACTATTTCTTCTAATTTTTCGTTAGATAATTTGCCTGTGCCAAAGGTGTCAACATAAACTGAAAGGGGTTTTGATACTCCTATAGCGTAGCTAATTCCCACTTCGCATTTATCAGCCAATCCTGCTGCTACTAAATTTTTCGCCACATATCTAGCTGCATAAGATGCTGATCTATCCACTTTAGTTGGGTCTTTTCCTGAAAAAGCGCCTCCGCCATGTCTAGCATATCCACCATAGGTATCTACTATTATTTTTCTACCTGTTAATCCTGCGTCTCCCATAGGTCCGCCTACAACGAATCTTCCAGTTGGATTTATATAAATTTTAGTATTTTCATCTATCAATTCTTCCCCAACCACAGGTCTTATTACATGCTCAATTACATCTTTTCGCAATTCTTCTAGATCTATAGTATCTTCATGCTGGGTTGAGACGACAATATTTTCAAGTCTTGTAGCTACTCCGTCTACATATTCTACAGTAACTTGGCTTTTTCCATCTGGTCTTAAATAAGTTAAGATTTTTTCTTTTCTAACATCTGCTAATCTTTTTGCCAATCTATGTGCAAGGGAAATTGGAAGTGGCATTAATTCTTCTGTTTCATTACAAGCAAAACCAAACATTAGACCTTGGTCTCCTGCTCCTATAGCGTCTAATTCGTCTTCCACTTCATCTCTGTCTACTCCCATTGCAATATCTGGCGATTGCTCTTGAATAGAAGATAATACTGCACAAGTATCTCCATCAAATCCATATTTAGCTCTTGTATAACCTATTTCTTTTACTGTATCTCTTACTAAAGTTTGAAAATCTACATAAGCTGATGTAGTGATTTCTCCCGTAATCATTACCATACCTGTTGATACCATAGTCTCGCATGCTACTCTAGCATCTGGATCCTTTTCTATAATTGCATCTAATATTGCATCAGAAATTTGATCGCATACCTTATCTGGATGTCCTTCTGTTACAGATTCTGATGTGAAAAGCCATTTTGTCATATATTCCTCCTAATAAAAAAATCCACTCCGAAAAATGAGTGGCTTTTACCATCACTCATCTTTCAGATATAATATCTATCTGTGGGATTTAGCACCTTATTATAGGTTGCCGGGTATCATAGGGCCCATTCCCTCCACCACTCTCAATGAGTCTGTTATAAATTATAGCATAAAGATAATTTTAATCAAGAATTTTTACATTGGAATCTAAAATATATATATTATCTTTTCTTTCTACTACGATTTGAGCTCTGTTAGCTAAATATTCGTCTTCTCTAATTGCCATTAAAAGCTCTTTGTTTGGATTAATAGCTATAGGGTTTCCTACAGCTCTTAACATGGAAATATCGCCATTAGTATCTCCATAGGCATAGCTTTTCTCCATGTCTATTCCGTATAATTCTACTAATTCATTCATTGCAATATCTTTATTCTCAGAATTCCACATTTTAGAAATTCTTCCTGAAAATCTATTATTTTCATCTGGAAAATAGGTAGTACCTCTAAAGTCCGTGGCTTTATATTTCATAGCCATTCTAGATACTAAAAAATCTGGACTACCTGAAATAAAAAATATACAGTGGTCTTGTTGATGGTGCCAAGCCAATCTTTCTCTAGAATATTTATATATATCTTCGAAAGAATCATCTATGGTTTTATCTGCAATAAAATTAAGATAATTCATATCTACACCTTTAAGATTTTCTGCATAAACTCTTGCCAGAATTTCTATATATTCATCATATTTTTTGTATCTTCTAACCCAATCTTCTTCGACTTCTTTAACTTCATTATAATAAACTTTGTTATCAATGACTTCGTGCTTTACAAGTTTATTAAAATTTGTAGTCATTAAAGAATCCCTAAAGATTGTTCCATCTATATCAAAAAATGCTCCTATATTTTTCAAATTCTCACTCTCCTTAACAAAGTAAATATACCCTAAAAAATAAAAGTTATTGCCTAAGATAAGACAATAACTTTTATTTTTTATGATAGAAACATCCATACTAGCCATACTATTATGGCAAATATAGCAAATACAGCTAACACTACAGGAAGAAAAGTCATTAGAGCTGCTGATATCATAGCTCTTTCTTCTTCTTTGGAAAATTCATGTTTGCCAAACTCGTCAGCTATCTCTTCTAATTCTTTTTTGCTTTTACCTTCATACGGATCTTTTGGCTTTTTAAACATTTTTAATCCCTTCTAGAAATGCTCCTCAACTTTTTCATGGAAAATTTCATCTTCCATTTGTTGTTTTGCTAATTCTTCTGCATTTCTTTGTGCTTTGTATGCTTCCCTATCTTCGATATTCATATCCATTAAGTGACATGCCACAAAATGTCCATTTCCCATATCTGAAAGTTCTGGCTCGAAATTCAAGCACCTGTCCATAACGTATTTACACCTAGTGTGGAATCTACAACCTTCTGGTGGATTAACAGCAGATGGAACGTCTCCTTCTAATAGGGAAAGAGTCTGATCGCTATCCACATCAGTCCTAGGAATCGCATTTAATAGCGCTTCCGTGTATGGATGAAGAGGTTTAGCGAATATAGCCTCAGAATCTGCTAACTCCACAACATTTCCTAAATACATAACTGCAATTCTATCAGAAATATATTTTACTACTGATAAGTCATGAGTTATAAATAGATAAGTCAGGTTATTATTTTCTTTTAAATCTTGCAAAAGATTAATTACTTGGGATTGAATCGATACGTCTAGCGCAGATACAGCTTCGTCACAAACTATAAAGTTTGGTTCAACGGCCAATGCTCTAGCTATTCCAATCCTTTGTCTTTGACCACCTGAGAATTGGTGAGGATATCTGTGAATAAAGTAAGGTGCAAGTCCACATTGTGCCATGATTTTTTGAATATATTCATTATAGCCTTTAGATTTTCTAGATTTGAACATTCCATGAGCTATGACACCTTCACCAATAATATTACCAACTGTAAGTTTAGTATCTAATGATGAGTAAGGGTCTTGGAAAATAATTTGTAAGTCTTTTCTAAGTCTTCTCATTTCTCCTACAGTGAGTTGAGATAAATCGATTCCGTCATCTCTCATATTCTCTAATTCTTCATACTCTTCCAAACCTTTGGCTTGCTCTCTTAAAGCTTCTACTGCTCTATCTTTTGAATCTCTGTCGTCGATAGCCGTATTTCTTTGTGAGATTAAGTTTTCTCGTTCAGATTTTAAAGATGACACTTTACTTTCATATTCGCTATCTTTTAATTTTTTATCTATTGTTTCAATTTTTTGAGTTATTTCAGCTACCTTCGCCCTAGAGTCATTTTGAGCTTTTAAAACATTTGAAACTTCAGATAAATTTTCTAAAGCTAAAAGACCTCCAGCTAGTCTAACCATGTTGAGATATTTATTTTGAATATCTCTTCTTTTAAATATAAGTTTATCTTCTAATTCGTGAATTTGTTCTTCTTCCGTAGCATTTTCCCTTTGAATATACAAATCATTCAATTCCAAAACAGCTTTCTTATACTCTGGATATAGTTGTGGAATTTTATTAACTAATTGTCCCACATATGAAGGAGCAGTTTCCGATACTGTTTTTCCATAATAAAGGGTAGTACCTTCAGTTTGATCGTGGAGTTGGATAATAGTTCTACCAAAAGTAGATTTACCAGATCCAGATTCTCCAACAAGACCCAAAGTTTCACCTTCATAAATATTTAAAGAAATGTTTTCGTTTGCGTGAACATATCTTTGTCTATCAGTAAAGAAAGATTTTTTTATAGGGAAATATTTTTTTAAGTTTTCAATTTTGAATAAAATCTTTTTATTATCTTCCACCGCTTCTAACCCCCTTTTCTGGATAGAAACATCTAATATGTTGAACTTCATTGACCTTAACTATTTCTGGCATTTCTCTTACACACTTTTCAGTTTTGTAAGGACAACGTTCAGCAAATCTGCATCCCTTCGGTAGTGCCAATGGATGAGGTACTGATCCTGGTATAGTTTCCAATCTCTTATTTCTATCAGAAGTAATAGATGGAATAGAGGTCAATAATCCTTCGGTATAAGGGTGAGAGAATTCAGAAAATCCTTCTCTAAATATATAATCTACTGGAGCCAATTCTACTACTTGACCACAATACATTACCGCTACATCATCTGCCATTTGATTTATTACTCCTAAGTCATGAGTAATGAACATAATTGCAGTTTGAGTTTCTCTTTTCAAGTCATTCATCAACTTTAAAATTTGGGCTTGAATAGTAACATCTAAAGCTGTAGTAGGTTCGTCTGCAATCAAAAGTTTAGGCGAACACGCCAAAGCCATAGCTATCATAACTCTTTGGTTCATACCACCTGATAATTCAAAGGGGTATTGTTTAATAACTACTTCAGGATTTGGAATTTTTACCATTTCCAACATCCTTAAAGATTGTTCTCTAGCCTCAGCCTTACTCATGTTTTGGTGAAGCATATAAGCTTCTCCCAATTGCTTTTCCACAGTAAAAACTGGGTTTAAAGATGTCATGGGTTCTTGGAAAATAATAGAAATATCATTTCCTCGAATATCTTGCATCTCTTTTATTGATTTAGTTGCAATATTTTCTCCGTCAAAAATTATTTCTCCATTGTATATCTTTTGATTAGGTTCGAATAATTTTAAAATGGACATTGCAGTTTGACTCTTTCCAGAACCTGATTCTCCTACTACTCCCAACGTCTTACCTGCACTTACTTGCAAGTCGACTCCGTCTACCGCCTTTATTAGACCTTTTTTAGTTTCAAAATAGGTGTGTAAATTTTTAATTTCTAATAGCGCCATAAAATCCTACCTTTCTAATGCCTTCGGATCCATAGCATCTCTCAATGCATCACCCATTAGATTAACAGTTAGAGCAGTTAAGAATACTGCAGCACCTGGGAAGAACCAACGCCACCAATAGTTTTCCAATGCGTCTATCTTACTAGATGCAGTAAGCATATTACCCCAAGATGGATATGGATTTTGAACTCCAAATCCTAAGAAGGATAAACCTGCCTCTGTCAATAATGCGCCGGCGTAACCTAAAGTACCACGTACAATTATAATGGACAATATGTTAGGAACAATATGACTCATCATAATTTTGTATTCCTTTAATCCTAAAGCTTTTGCAGCTGTTATATAGTCTTTTTCTCTTTCTGCTAAAATTTCTCCACGTACAAGCCTAGCAATAGATGGCCATCCCAGTAATCCCAAAATTACCATTATCATTATCAGCTTAGTGTATTGTTCTGTATCTACAGGTAATAAAGCGGAAAGTGTAATGACTAACGGATAAAATGGGAATGAAGAAATGATTTCTCCAAATCTGTTTAGTACGTTATCTATCCAGCCGCCATAATATCCAGAAATAACTCCGATTAAAACACCTAAAACTACTTGGATTGCAACTGCAACCAAAGCAATTAACAGTGTCATTTTTCCACCGTGAACTAATCTAGTAAATAAATCTCTACCTTGTTCATCTGAACCTAGTAAGAATCCATCTAGACCCCAGGTGGTAACAGAACCATCTTCTTTTACAGCATAGTTATTGAAATAACCAGTAAATATATCTACATAGCCATCATCAGTAGGATAATCTAAAGCACCATAATTATTTTTACCCCAGGAGTAAACCTTACCCGCATCTGTCAATACAGTAATGTGTTCTCTTGCAGTTTCGGCTTTTATAATTGTTCCTTCCATTTCAGGAACATTATATGCTCCGTCTGCTCTAGCACCCCATACGATATTTTCACCTTCATCAGTTACAGCTATTGCAGAATATCTCATTCTACCTATTTCAACTACATTAACCTCGCCAGCTTCTTTTAGAATTTCTGGTTTTGCTGTATCAATTTCAGAACCTCTTGTTCCAAAAGTAACGACACTACCATCTTTCAATAAAGCCAGTATATTAGTACTAGCTACTTCAAAATCTTCAACTTGTCCATCATATTTAGAATTTATTGCATTTAGTCCAGTAGGCATAGTAGCACCCCAAACTTTTACTGTTCCTGCTTCAGTTAAAACTACAGAATAAAAGTCCGATGCTCCAATCTTTCCTACACCTTCCTCTTCAATTAATTTCTTAATTTGATCCGGAAGTACGGTTTGGCCATGATTATTTTCACCCCAGCCGAATATTTCGTTGTCTTTTGTTAGAACAATAATGTGATTGTCCCCTGCTGCGACTTGCTCAATATTTCCTTGTTGGTCAATTACTTCTTGAGGAATAGGTTGACCTTTTGCAACTTCATGTCCCCAAGTGTAAACTTTTCCTTCTTCGCTTAGTCCCACTGAAAAAGTAGTTCCAACAGAAATTTGTTTCACACCTTCTTTTTCTAATTCTGAAGGGAATTTCATATATCCTGAACCTGGAGCTACGTTTTTCATAACACCTTGGATATAATATGCATCATATTCTAGGAATGTAGAACCTATAAAAACTATTACTACAATAAGCAAGAACCCAATTGTTCCTATCATTCCTAATTTATTATTTATAAAGTTCTTAAAGGCTGCTTTTGATGGAGAGGTAATAGCTTCTTCTTCTAAAAGCTTTCTGCCTTTATCTGTATCTGTTAAATCAGATAAAGTAGCATCGTCAACAAGTCTAGGATCGTCAACTAATTTTTTATCATCGTTTTGCATATTACCCTCCTTTACTCTAATCTTACCCTTGGATCTACTAAGGAATAACCAATATCCATTAGTAAATTACCAAATACTGTGATAAGTGCGTACATCATATTTAATGCCATGATTACGTTGTAATCTCTGGCAAGAATTGATTCAATAAAATATTTACCAATTCCGTTATATGCAAATAATGTTTCAGTTATAGCTGCACCACTAAATAGTGACATTATATTCCAAGCTACAACAGTAACTACAGGAATTAATGCATTTCTAAAAGCGTGAGAGTATATAACTTTTGTTTCACTTAAACCTTTTGCTCTTGCAGTTCTAATATAATCTTGGTTCAATGCATCTATCATAGCGTTTCTTACATATCTCGATGTAGATGCTAAAGATCCTATTGTCAACGTTATTGTAGGAAGAATTAAGTGTCTAATCCATGTACCAATGTCGTTATTAATAGGCATCATACCTGCTGGAAGCCATTTCAATTTAATAGCGAAAAGAAATATTAGCATCATACCTGAGAAAAAAGTAGGCAATGAAATTCCTGCTAGGGAAAATACTTGCCAAAATTTATCATAGAAACTCCCACGTCTAACAGCCGATTTAATCCCTATGATAACGGATAAAATAAAGGCAATGAACGTGGATCCTAAATTTAATATTAATGTATTTCTAAGTGGTTGACCTAAAACGTGTTTTACAGGTCTTTGATATTTAGTAGATTCTCCAAATTCACCACTAAACACCCTACCTACCCAGCCAAAATATCTTTCATGGAATTTTCCATTTAAATTATATTTTTCTTCTAAAACTCTTCTCAATTCAACTCTTTGAGTCTCACTTTGAATATTCTGAGGCATTAATAGGTCTACTGGGTTCCCTGGCATGGCTTCGTTTAGTGTAAAGAGAACTATGGAAATTATTAGTAGAACTGGAATAAGGTTTATCAATCTCTTTATAATATATTTAACCATATTTATACGTTATCTTTGAAGATAACACTCCTTTCCATAGGTAAAAATAATTAGATAAATTACTAAATTATTAATAAAATATACAATTCTTACCATAAAAATAAGGGAGAGAGCACCGCTCGCTCCCCTATTAAATTATTTTTATTGTGCAAGTTCTAATTGACAAATTAAATCTGACCAATCGTGCATTGGTGTTGATGTCAAGTTTTGAACTCTAGCTGTGTGAATATCGTAATATTCATTAGCATATAGTGGAATGTTTGGTAAGTTTTCATTATACCAAAGTTGGAATTGTAACCATCCATTGTTCCATTTATCCACTTCTGTAGGATCTGATCTTCTCATAGTTACTAAAACTTCATCTAGAGCAGGGTCATTAACTCTGTTAAGATTATCACCTGTTCCAATTTGAGATGAGTGATAGGAATTATAAGGATCGTTTGGTATAGCAAATCCTGTACCCATGTTGAATACTGTTGGTGCTTCTGGGTCTTCTGCGTTTGGATAATAGTAGTGATCTAACATAGTTGCAAAGTCAACTGGTTTGAAAATATATTCCATTCCAAGAAGTTTTGCGTTATCAGGTATTTGAGCTGAAATCAATTCAGAAACGTTTAGATTAGCTGTACCTTCGTGAATTACTCTTAGTACATTTCCGTTTTCGTCATATCTCCAATAGTCAAATCCTTCTTTGTTAGAGTTATATTGTTCTTCAGCTTTTGCTGGATCCCATGGAGTAGTTCCATCTTTTTCATATAAATATGGAGTTGTATCTAACGCTGCATTACCTGCGTCAGCATTTTTAGTATAGTTAATAGCTTGGTCTAAGAAGTCGTCTCCCATTGCAAGGTATTCAAATTGGTTGATACCGAAAGCTCCGTTTACTACTGAGCCGTATCCACCAGCGATAGTTTGAACGAATTCATTTCTATCTAGTGAGTAAGCTATAGCTTGTCTAACACCTTTGTATTGAGTAGCTCCTTGGTCAGTTATAGTGTGCATTACACCGTAACCATTTCTTGGGAAGCTGTTGAATCCAACTGCGTCGTTTGCTTTAGCTTTGTCAATTTTTTCTCCTTCAATTGTTCCAGGTACTATGTCAATAGTTCCTGCAATTGTAAGGTCTACGTCTATATCAGGGTTAACTGTTTGTACTACTACGTTTTGAATCTTTGGAAGTTCGCCTTCTGCGTTTCCTACGAATTTGTCGTTAATAGTAACTTTAGCCATATTATTTCCAAATTCTACGAATTTATATGGTCCACTTGTTACGTCTGGTTTAAATCTATAAACGTTAGCTACTTCGTCAGCTGCTCTTGTAAGGATAATTTCAAGTGGAGAAAGTTCAATTGTTCCATCTTGGTATCCTGCCAATGTTGTTTGAGATTCTTGAAGTTCTGCATAAGTGCCAAGTAAAGCTTTATATTCAGCTTTAGTATCAGCATTTTCTAATGCTGCTGCGTAATCTTCTGTCAATGCAGTATATTCTGCTTCGTCAAATCCTTCAACTGCTTTAGATTCTTCTAATTGAGTATCATATGCATCTTGAAGTTCTTTAGTATGCTCTTCTTGAATTCTGATTACTTCTGCTCTATCTTCTTCAGAAACTTCATATCCTTCTGCAACTACTAATGCTGATCCAACTACATCTGTATTAGGTGCATATCTGTGTAGAGGTGAAGGGGATACTCCAACCAAAGCTGTTTCATAGAAGTATGGTACTTTATCAGCTTTAAGTGTTACTTTAAATGTATACTCATCTACTAATTCAATTCCTGGGAATTCTGCACTTGTTCCGTCGTGGAACTCATCAAATCCTAAATAGTCCTCAGCTGCTGTTGCATTGTTAGCACCTGTAAGCATCCATTGTTCTGTTGCTCCGAATAATACTCCAAATACATAATCTTTTGCTGTAATTGGATTTCCGTCGCTCCATACTAGGTTTTCATTAATAGTGAATTGATATGTCTTAGAACCGTCTGCGTTTTCAGTTACTTCTGGTTCACCCACTACTACTGTAGGGTTAACATGGAATTCTCCAGCTTCGTCATAGTATGTTGTAGCATATCCTAAGTCACCGCCGTAGTTTCCTATCATTCTTTTAATCCATACGTCGTACGTTGAGTTTCCGAATCCATTTATATATGATCCGTTTAACTCTGATCCAGCTACTACAAGAGTTTGGCCGTCAGCGAATTTTTCTACGTCATCTACGCCCTCTTCTGGTTCTTCTGCTGCTGGTTCTTCAGTTGTTTCTGCTGGTTGTTCAGCAGTTTCTGTGGTTTCTGCTGGTTGTTCAGCAGGCTTATCGCCACCACCACATGCTGCTAAAAATACCGTTGTTAGCAACATTAATGCTAATAATAAAGCGATGCGTTTCTTTGTCATCATTATTCCTCCTATTCATTTTAAACGGGTAACCGTTCTAAAATTGATTGCATCTATATGTTATTGTAAACGTTTTATCAAAAAAAATCCACAAAAATCTAAAATTCATATTAAGAAATTTAGATGAAATTTAATAATTTTCACTTAATAATCATTTTATCTTTATTTTATACTATACGTTAAAAAATAATTGTACTTTATTTCGCAATTCTTCCACATTTAAATCTTCATTAATTTTATCTTTTCTAGTTGAAAATTCTACTATTTCCTCTGAAGCTCTTTTGCCAACTGTAATTCTTAAAGGAATACCAATTAAATCCCTGTCTTTAAATTTAACTCCAGGTCTTTCTTTTCTGTCATCTAGAAGGACTTCTATCCCTAAATCTGAAAATTCTTTATACAGTTTTTCAGATAGGTCCATTTGTATTTCATCATTGATATTTACACAAGTAATTATCAAGTGATATGGTGCCACTGATAATGGCCAAATAATACCATCTTCATCATGATGTTGCTCTACGATAGCTGCTACAGATCTAGAAACTCCTATTCCGTAGGATCCCATATAGACAATTTGCTCTTTTTGGTTTTCATCTAGATAGGTGAAATTAAATGCGTCAGAGTATTTGGTTCCTAGTTGGAAAATGTTTCCCACTTCTATTCCTCTATCTAAATGTAGTACTCCATCAGATTCTGGATCTTTGTCTCCTGCTTCAACTTCTAGTAAATCTTCTACAATTATTCCTTCAAAATCTCTTTTGTAATTTACATTTGTAATATGATAATCAGTTTTATTTCCACCTACGACAAGATTTTTCATACGAGTTAATCTTTCATCTACGAATAAACGATAATTTCCATTTAGTCCAATTGGACCAGAAAATCCAGCTTTTGCTCCTGTAAGTTTTTCAATGGATTCATCTGAAGCGATTTCCATATCAAAGGCGTTTACCTTTGCAGCATTGAATAATTTGGTTTCATTTAATTGTCTATGTCCCGGAATTAATGCTAAAATCATTTCTCCATTTATATTTTCATAAATGACTATTTTAGCCAGCTTTTCTTTTCCTATATTTAAAAATTCTGAAAGTTCATCTATGGTGGTAATGCCTGGTGTATGAACTTCTTCTAGTTCTTTTTCTTCTCCACTTTCGTCTACATGGATAATTACTTTTGCTTTTTCGCTAGTAGCAGCATAATCTGAATCTCTTGAATAAGCAATAACACCCTCGCCGATTTCAGAAAGTGCAATAAATTCGTGGGAGTCAGAACCACCCATGGCTCCGCTATCTCCTTGAACTACTTTATAGTCTATTTCCATTCTATCGAAGGATTTTTCATATGCTTCCCACATTATTCTATAACTTTCTTCCATACCTTTTGGGTTTAAATCAAAGGAATAGGCATCTTTCATAATAAATTCTCTAGCCCTAATTACTCCAAATCTTGGTCTTTTTTCATCTCTGTATTTTGTTTGAATTTGGTAAAGATTTAAAGGCAATTGCTTATAACTTTTGATTTCATCTTTAATTAAAGTCGTAAAGTATTCTTCGTGAGTAGGTCCTAAGCAAAATTCTCTAGAATTTCTATCTTGCAATTTGAACATTTCAGGTCCGAAATCATCCCATCTTCCTGTTTGTTCCCAGATTTCTTTAGGCTGAACAGCTGAAAGTAAAGTCTCTTGGCTTCCTGCTCTGTCCATTTCTTCCCTTACAATTTCTTCTACCTTTCTGATTACCCTATACCCTAAAGGTAAATAAGTGTAGATTCCACTTACATTTACTCTAATCATACCCGCTCTTAATAATAATCGATGACTTGGAATTTCTGCATCTGATGGAACTTCCCTAAGTGTAGGCATATACAATTTTGATAATCTCATTTTTCCTCCTAAAATTTAAAATAAAAAAGGCATTTCATCTACAAGAGACGAAATGCCGTGGTACCACTCTAATTTTATACTCAAATAATTTATATAGGAATTACCCTCTTTGCTCCAAGATTAGGAAAAGTAAACTAGTGGGTAGGACTCTTTCACCATCAGTCCCTCGCTAAACCGTAATCTTACTTTGGATCTTTTCAACGCAATTTAAAATATATCATATTACTTCACATCTGTCAATGATACAAAGTATCTACTATTCTATTACTATCCATCTTTTATCCTCTGGAACTTTTATATATTCTTTATGAGAAAAACTTTCATCCAAAAAGTCATGGCTCCCAGCAGATATTAATCTGCTTCTACGAGGTAGTTCTTCAATGGATACATCCAAAAAGGATTTTATATTGCTATAATGGAATTTATGTAATCCTATCTTGTATTCTTTTTCTAAATTAATATCTTCACCTTGGAATTTTAACTCAAGGATTTTATTTTCTTTCAAGGAATAAACTAGTTTTAAACCTCTGGAATACTGATAAAATTCAGTATGCTCGCCATCGTAAGCTTCTTTTCTATGTATGTGTTCAAAAGCTCTAATTAATTGCCTACCTGTCAAAGTTACAGAATATAATTCTTCATCATATGGTATAGCTTCAATTAAATCTTTGTATAGAATAATTGGTCCTAAATCTTTTCTAATTGTACCAGAGCCTAAAAACATTATATCCACTAGAGTATTATCCTTATAAATATCAGCAAGAATTTTGCCCAAGTCTGTTTCTCTATCTCTCCTAGGATGAGTGTATCTATTTAAAAATCTAGTTATGTATCTATTATATTTGTGTTCTGTTTTATCTTTATATGTATTAATTACATTTTCTAGATGCAAGTCCCTAGGACAATTCTCTTCATTAATAGGGACTAATCTCCAGTTAAATTTATGGATGCAATTGGCATTCATATCCACTATTATATCGAATCTTCCAATCTGGCTAGTACCATCAGCTGCTTGGACAATGGGAATTCCATTGACTATCAATGCCTCGTCTAATTTTGTATGACTATGGCCACCTATTATGATATCCACGCCCCATCTAGGATCTAGAATCTTTGCAAGCTTTTTATCTTCTTCTATTCCAATATGAGTTAATAGTATTGTAAAATCTATGTCTACTGTTTTATAGCTATTACAAATTTTCCCAACTTCAGTTGCTGCTTCCCAAACATCTACTAGAGACCCTACTATTTTATCTGATTTAGTATGGGCAAGTACTTCTTCAGTCAATACCCCTATAAAAAGTATTACCATTTCTCCCACTCGCAGAATTTTGTGAGATTTAAAAAGCCTTACATTGTTATTAATTATGTACATATTGGCATTTATAATTGGAAATCTAGCACATTTTTCTAAAAAAAGTAAATGAGCTATTCCATAATCAACTTCATGATTACCTAATGTAACAACATCAGGTGCTAACATATTCATTATTTCTATTGTAGAAATTCCTTTATATTCGCTATCGATTATCGAACCAGTAAACATATCTCCAGCAATAGCAAAAATTACATTCTCTTCTTCTTGTCTAACTTTATTTATATAACCCGATAGCATGGATACGCCGCCTATTAGCTTTTCATCAACGTTTCTAGCGTGGAAATCTCCGTGCATATCATTGGAATGTAAAATTGTCAAGGTTCTATAATCTTTCATTTTAACACCTCCTCAATGCTTAAAATCCAAGAAATATATCTTTGTATCTATTATAACACCTAACAAAATGTGATACAAATATATAGTTAAATAAATAGTTTATTATAAATTTAATAAAACAAACAAAAAACTCCAATGGAATAAATTTTTCCATTGGAGGGCTAATTTTTTAATAACTTTAAATTTAAATTCGTGGATTTACTTTTACAAAAGTTCCATTTTCCAAATCTTCAAAAGCTTGTCTAAGTTCTCCATTAGTATTCATAGCAATAGGTCCTGCCCAAGCCACAGGTTCATTTAATCTTGGTGCCTCTACAAAGATAATATGAAGAGGTTCATCAGTAGATTCAATTTCTATAGAATTTCCTTGACCAATTAAAACCGCAGTCTTTTCTGTATAAACCTTTTCGTCAATTTTCACTCCACCTTCTAAGTTGAAAATAAAATGATTTTCAAGTTCTTCCAAAGGAATAACAAACTTAGTTCGTGGTTCTAATTTTACTTCCACAAATTTTGCTTGAATATGGTGAGGCGTAACGCCTTCGGCATCTTTGAACTTGCCAGAGATTACTCTATAAGTTGCTCCATCTTCTATCACCATAGGAATGTCTTCGTTTTTTATATCAAAATACTTTGGTTCTGTCATTTTTTCAGTACTAGGAAGATTTAGCCAGAATTGAAGTCCTAACATTCTCTCAGATTCCTTTGGAAATTCTGAATGCATAATACCAGAACCAGCAGTCATCCATTGGACATCTCCATCTAATATAGAGCCTTCATTTCCCATAGAATCTTTATGATCCATTCTGCCCGTAGATAGATACGTTACAGTTTCTATACCTCTGTGAGGATGAGTGGGAAATCCTGCTAAGTAATCATTTGGATTTGTTGAATCGAATGAATCTAGCATTAAAATAGGATCAAAATCTTCAATAGTACCCCTTCCTAAAACACGAGTTAAACTTACCCCAGCACCATCTACAGCTGCAACACCTTTTACAGCTTTTATAACTTTAGCATGCACTATATATTACCTCCAATTAATTGTTTATTACTAACTAGTGTTAATTTACCCAAATGAGTATAGAATAAACAACAAACAAAAACCTACACAATTAATATTACATTTGTGTAGGTTTTTGTTTGTCAAGCCATTTTATCTAAAATACTGGCTTTATTGTTCCTTCATATTTTTCTTCTATAAAGGTTCTTGCTGCATCAGAGTTTAAGATTTCTACAACTTTTAAGTACGTTTCTTTGTTCTCATCTCCTGATTTTACTACTATTACATTTGCATATGGAGATTGATCTCCTTCTACTAATATTCCATCTTCCATAGGATTTAAGCCTGCATCTATTGCAAAATTAGCATTTATTACTCCGCCATCTACGTCAGAATAAGTTCTAGCGATATTCGCTGG
>JAAYEN010000107.1 GCA_012728775.1 Tissierellia bacterium | reverse complement strand
TCCCCAACAGGAACATATTTTGCATCATATAAAATGATATCTGCAGCCATTAATATTGGATAGTTAAGAAGTCCAGCATAAAGATTATCAGCGTGTTGTTCTGATTTCGATTTATATTGAGTCATTCTACTTAATTGTCCAAGGGGCGTAATAGAATTTAATATCCATTGTAGTTCTGCATGTGCTGATACATGGGATTGGAAAAAAATCGTTGACTTCTCATAATCTAGTCCAGAAGCCAAGTATAATGATAATACTTCTAAAGCATAATTTCTTAGTTCGTCTTTATTGACTCCAGAAGTCAATGCATGCATATCAACGATACAATAATAGCATTCAAATTTTTCTTGTTGCTTTGTAAAATTACTAAGGGCTCCTAAATAGTTTCCTATTGTTAAATGTCCTGAGTTTTGGATTCCACTAAAAATTCTGTCTTTCACAATTAATCTCTCCTTTGTTATTTATAGATTGTATCATATTAATAATGAAATTTAAAACATATAAATTATTAAAAACATAAAAGAGCACCTCTGATTTATCTTAAGAGATGCTCTTTTATAGTTAAGAATCTTTTATTCTACATCAATTTTATTTGGCTCAATTTCCCAAATTTCTTCAGCGTAATCTCCTATTGTTCTATCTGAAGAGAATTTACCTGAATTTGCTAAATTATATAAACATTTTTTCGCCCATTCTTTTCTATCTCGATAAACTCTATCAACTTCGTTTTGTGCATCGATGTAGTCTCTTAAATCTTTAAGAACAAAGTATCTATCAGATCTAGATCCGTTTTCTCTTAACAAACCGTTAAATATATCAAGAAGCATAAATGTATCGTCATCTTTAAATTTACCATTCATCAAGGTATCAACTGCATCGCGAATCTCTCTATCATTTAAATAGATTTCCATAGGTGAATACGAAGATTTAATACGATTCAATTCTTCTACTCTTGCTCCAAAAATAAAGTTATTTTCAAATCCTGCTTCTTCAACTATTTCTACATTAGCCCCGTCATATGTTCCAATTGTAGGAGTAGCATTTAACATGAACTTCATATTACCAGTACCACTTGCTTCTTTACCTGCTGTAGATATTTGTTCGGAAACATCGGCAGCTGGGAATATTTTTTCTGCATAACTCACTCTATAATTTTGAACAAAAACAACTTTTATTTTATCCTTTATTTCCAAATCATTATTTACTACCCGTGCAATTTCATTAATAAATTTTATTATCGCTTTTGCTCTAAAGTATCCGGGAGCAGATTTTCCACCAAAAATAAAAGTTCTAGGTAAAATATCTAGATTTGGATTTTCTTTTAATCTTTGATATAAATAAACAATATGAAGGGCGTTCATTAATTGTCTTTTATATTCGTGAATTCTTTTAACTTGTATATCAAAAATAGAATTAGGATTTATCCTTATTCCTTCATGCTCAAAGATGTAGTCTGCTAGTTGTTGTTTTTTTATTGCTTTAATGTCTAATAATCTTTTCAGAACATCTTCGTCATTAATAAATTGTTCCAATTCTTTAAGTCTAGGAAGGTCAGTAATCCATTGGTCATGACCTAATAACTCAGTAATAAAATTACTTAATTCTGGATTACTCATCACTAGCCATCTTCTAGGAGTTATGCCATTTGTTTTATTTTGGAATTTCTTAGGATAATGTCTAAACCAACTATTTAATACATTTTCTTTTAGAATGTTTGTATGAAGTTGTGCAACTCCATTTACAGTATGAGACAAATAAATTCCTAAATTAGCCATTCTAACTTTTCCATCTTTTAAAATTCGCATATCATCTATATCTTCTCTTGAAGCATTTATTTCTTTTAGTTCCAAAAGAAGATACGTTTCAATTTCTTTAATTATTTCCAAATTTCTTGGATTTGTATCTTCTACTATATCCTCATCCCATTTTTCAAGTGCTTCTTGAAGTATAGTATGATTTGTATAAGAAAATACATTTTTTGCAATTTCCATAGCTTTCAAAAAATCATAATCGTATTCATCTACCAATATTCTAATCAATTCAGAAATAGCTATAACAGGATGCGTATCATTTAATTGAATTTTAGTTACATTTTCAAAATTTTCCAGATTACCATATAATTCTAAATGTTTTGCTATGATATCTTTTATTGAAGCGGAAGAAAAGAAATATTGCTGTCTTAATCGTAATACTTTACCTACTCTTTGTTCATCATTTGGATAAAGTACCCTTGTAATATCCTCTGCACGATTTTTAGCCTCTACAGATTCGTCATATTTAAATGCGTTGAATTTTTGGAAATCAAAATCTACAATTGCTTCACTTTGCCACAATCTTAATGTATTGATATTATTAGTTCCATAACCAATAATTGGCATATCATAAGGAATAGCTCTTACCTTCATATCTTTAAATTCTACTATTTGGGATTCTGATTCTTTTCTTAATGACCATGGATCTCCATTTTTAGTCCAGTTGTCACCATATTCTACTTGGAATCCATTTTCAATACATTGTTTTAATATACCTTCAGAATATCTAACTCCATAACCCATTAAAGGCAAGTTCATAGTTGCAGCTGACTCCATAAAACAAGCCGCTAATCTTCCCAAACCGCCGTTTCCAAGTGCAGCGTCTTCTTCTTGCTCTTCCAATTCCACAAGAGTAATTCCCATTTCATCTAAACAATCTTTAACGTCATCATCTAGCAACAAATTCACTAAATTATTGTGTAGTGATCTTCCCACTAGAAATTCAGCACTAAAATAATAGGCTTGTTTTTTTTGGCTATAAGCTCTTCTAGTGTTATTCCAATCCGATGAAATCTTGCTCATAATCGTTTCGGATAATGCATGATATTTTTCTAAATTGCTCGCTTCTTGAATTGTCTTTCCAAAATTTAATTTCAAAGACAATTTGTATGTGTTAATAAATAATTCTTTGTT
>JAAYEN010000254.1 GCA_012728775.1 Tissierellia bacterium | reverse complement strand
GTACTCATGGTGTTCGCGGCGGGAGTCGAACCCACGGCCTTTCGCTTAGGAGGCGAACGCTCTATCCTGCTGAGCTACGCAAACTTAGTTACAAAAACACAAGGGTAATTCATATGAATTACCTTATCTTTAAATAATATAATATTGGCTTTTAAGTTTCAATATCAAATTTGTAGTTATCGTGTTCTGGAACAAAGATTTCCGTTTTTAAACTTCTATTACTATCTTTCAAATCGTGAAGAACTTTTGTATTTCCCCAAAAATGCATGGGAAATAAGAAGGTAGGCTTTACTATATCCATAAAATAGGTAACGCCACTAGTAGTGTATTTTCCTAATCTTGGATCTACTGGGAACATCGCAATCTCGACGTTTTTCCTTCTAATTTTCTTAATTTCCTTATCGAAATCCCTAGACATTATCATCTTATCTTCTTGGGTATCTTCGTCTTCCCAAACCCAAAGATTTAAATCTCCTGCATGGAAAATCCCTATATTATCTACATAAACAAATGCGCTAATTCCTTTATCAGTAGAACCGAAAGTTTCTACTTGAAAATCCCCAATGAATCTTTTAGCATTGGGTTCTATATAAAATACATTACTTTGGTAAGGTAAGTTGTGTTCTTCTTTAATGTCTGAGCTTAGAAGAATTCTTACTGGTCCTTCAATATTTAAAATATCCTGGTTAAAATGATCAGGATGGCTGTGAGTTGCTATTATAAGGGTCGGCTTGTCGAACTCTGGCAAATCACCTTTGACGTAGTCAACTAACAATATGTGATTTTCTGTTTCTACTAGATATCCGCTGTGATTAATATACTCAACATTTACTTTCATGAATTCACCCCTTTGAAATTAATTATAACATAAATACCATTATTTTTTCATCTTTAATTCATTTGTAGTTCGGTTTAAAGGGGTATAATCCAAATATAATTTAGTAAATATTTTTGTGACAAGTTGATTGAGGAGTGAATACAAATGAATGACGACTACAAATATGAAGGAGACCCAAACTTATACGAACAATCTCAAGAAAATACCTTTAGACTAGAAGAAGATACCTACAAGAGGGATAGGAGAACTTACGAGGAACCGTCTTACAAATACGACAATGGGTATTACGAAGATAAAAACAAATATAGTTCCAATTACAAAAAAGAAAAAAAACCTAAAGGGCGAGGATCCATGGTGATTTTAGCTTTGGTGTTTTCTATAATAGGATCATTAATTGGTGGAGCTTTCGGTGCGAAATTGGCCTATGATAGATATAAAATAGACTACACAGCGTCAGAAGCAGCGCCCCCATCATATACTATAAATACAAAGGATGAAGTTACTACAGTTTCAGCAGTTGCTACTGCGAATTTAGATAGCGTGGTGGGAATTACCACTACTACAATTATGCGAGATTTATTTAATCGCCAAGTTGGTGCCCAAGCAATGGGAAGTGGATTTATTGTAAATGAAGATGGTTATATAATGACCAATGACCATGTTATAGCCAGTCTTACATCTTCTACGGGTTATTCTTCAGAAGGAGGATATGCAGATCAAGTAGCGGTAGTTTTAAATGACGGGTCCCAACTTCCTGCGGAAATACTTTGGAGTGATAGTACATTAGACTTGGCTATTTTAAAAGTAGAACCTGAAGTCCCGTTAAAACCAGTAAAGCTAGGTGATTCAGATGCACTTTTAATAGGTGAACAAGCCATTGCTATAGGGAATCCCTTTGCACTAGAGTTTCATGGAACTGTTACTGCTGGATATATTTCTGGGCTTAATAGAACTCTAAGGGGACAAGGTACAACGATGCAAGACCTTATCCAAACTGATGCTTCTATAAACCAAGGAAATAGCGGTGGTCCTCTTCTAAATGGAAAGGGTGAAGTTATAGGAATTAATACAATGAAAATTTCTTCAGGTGAAGGACTTGGATTTGCAATTCCTGTGAATACTGCAAAACCGATTATTGACCAAGTAATTAAAACTGGAACTTTTGAAAGAGTGACTATAGGAATTACTCTTATGGATTTGGAAAGATTTGAAGAATTATATAAAGTGGATTTAGCTCCAGATAAGGGCGTAATTATTTTGGAAGTAGTTTCAGGTTCCCCAGCTCAAAAGGCTGATTTACAAGTAAATGACGTTTTAACAAAAATTGACGGAAATGAAATTGATAATGTGACTGACCTTCAAAATAAACTTACAAGATACCATTTTGGAGATACTGCAGAGTTAGAATATGTGAGAAATCGAGAGACAAATAAGGTGGACATTACTTTCGAATCTTACAATTAAATAAAGGCTTAGGCCTCCTTTAAAAAATAACTAGAGAAAAATAGTTGCAGATTGACGACAAATTATTAAGGTCGGAATATCATTCTTTTTCGAGCGTTTATGGCCCGCCGGCCCGAGGGTACTCGAAAAAGAATGATATGGAGACCTTTGTGGGCAGTCTATAACTAGAGAAATCTAGTTATTTTTTGTATGTATTGAAAAATGATACAAGTTATTGTACAATAAACTATATAAGGAGTTGATAAAATGGAAGCTGTAAACTATAGCAATTTTAGAAAAAACTTGAAAAGTTATATGAAAAAAATAAACGAAAATTCAGAAGCCATAATTGTAACTTCTATAGATGATACGGACATTGTCGCTATTTCTAAAGATGATTACGATAATATCATTGAAAACTTATATTTACTTTTCAATGATGCAAATCGTGAGCATCTTAAAAAATCTATTGAAGAATTAGAAAAGGGAGAATATGTAAAAGTGTCCTTGGAGGATCTATGATGGAAATTAGATTTTCTAATGAAGGATTTGAAGATTTGAATTATTGGAAGAAAAACAATCCCCAAATGGTAAATAGAATAAAAAAACTTCTGGAAAATATTCTGGAGTCTCCTTATGAAGGAATAGGTAAGCCTGAACCCCTTAAATATGGCTTGTCAGGATTTTGGTCTAGGAGAATAAATCAAGAACATAAACTAGTGTATAGAGTAAAAGATGAAATTATTGAAGTAATTTCTTGTAGATACCATTATAGATAAAAGAGTTATGAATAATAAATTCTATAACTCTTTTAAATTTCTAATGTTCCATGAAATTTTTTAATTAATATTAACTTTTTTGTAACTTAAATGTAGTTAGTATAAATTATAATCAGGGTATGAGTAATCATAAGGAGGACGATATGAATAAAATTAAATTTAAGAAATTAATATTAATTATAAGCATAATGACAGCAACTTTACTTATACTTACATCTTGTGGGGATTTGATAACTAAAGTGGAGCCAGAGAAAACTGAAGTAGAAGAAACTAATGTAGTAGAAGAAGAACCTGAGGAAAAAGAAGAAGAGGATAAAAAAGAGCCAGAAGAAGAACCTCAAGTTTCTGAACTAGAAGGAGAAAGATATGCTATCGTATCTGATGTGGATCTTTCTAGGTTAGAAGATACTTTACAAAAACCTGAAAATCTTCAAAAAGGTGAAGTAGTTTATATTCACAGAATTGAAAATGGGTTGGCTTTTGTGGATGTAATCAGAGATTTTGGAGATTTGCCTTTAACTTTTGAGCCTCACGGTGGCTATATTCCTGCTGAAAATCTAATCCTTAATCCCACTGAAGAT
>JAAYEN010000231.1 GCA_012728775.1 Tissierellia bacterium | reverse complement strand
GGTGG
Source organism: Tissierellia bacterium (assembly GCA_012728775.1). Next base: position 2,122 of record JAAYEN010000231.1, on the reverse strand, counting down.
ACCAGGAACGCCGATACCTTTTTCGGTTGGATGCAGAGGATTATTCCCAGTGTTTACAGATGAGTTTATTATGGTTTATTGGGACCAGCTTGGATGTGGAATCAACAACCATGTGATTGATGATTCATTTTCCATTGATACCTTTGTTCAGATGACAGAAGAATTGATAGAAAAGATAAAGGTGAAATTTCCAAATAACAAAATAATGATATTTTCAACTTCTTGGGGCTCTATACTAAGTGCTAAGTTATTGGAAAAGAATCCTTATGCAGTCGGTAGTGTTATTGCGTGTGGTCAGATAATTAAAAATGTGTTTATTTGTGATGAAGTGAGAAATACGTTAGCGCAAACAAGTATTCCTGTGAAGAAGCTGGAAAGAATCAAAAATGTAACGGTAGATAATTTTAAAGGGAAAGACTTGCAATTGATATCAAGTGCACTTCGTAAATATACAAATGCATATCAAAATAGAAATGGTAAGAAAGCGCCAATGGGAACCATTATAAAGGAATTATTGACGAGTCCTGATTACAAAATGAAGGATTTTAAAGCAATAATGGTAAACGGCTATATGAAGAATACCTCGTTGTGGAAGGAGATAGTACAGCTTGACCTTACAGAGCAACTAAGAAATGTTAAGGTTCCGTACATGATTTTACAGGGAGATACAGATATAGTAGCTTCCACAAAAATAGTGAAAGAATTAGTAGCTGGAAGCAATAATGCAAATTTAGATTGTAAGGTAGTTGACGATACAGGACATATGCCCGGTGTAGAGATGATGGATACATTATTAGCTGTTCTAAAGAAATGTAGACAGCAATAATAATTTTAAAGAGAGACAAATTTACGGAGTGAATTATGAAAAAGATATTATATACAATATGGCAGTGTACGTGGGGGATTTTGCAAACACTTTTGGGATTGATTATGTTTATGTTACATTTTAAAAGTAGGCATTTTGTTTATCACGGAGCGATTATTACAGAGTGGAATACAAAATCCAGTATATCCCTTGGATTATTTGTGTTTGTTACATCTGAACCATATTTTGCTAAAAAATATGAAGGTCAGTTAAGTGTTAGTGAATGTTCTAGACGACTACTGGTACATGAATATGGTCATACTATTCAGTCGCTAATACTCGGACCTTTATATTTGATTATGATTGGAATACCATCTACACTATGGGGATTTTTCGGTGCCAAAAAGCGTAAGGATAAGCAAGTTGCATACGGCTCATTTTTTACTGAAGGATGGGCAAATAGTTTCGGTGAGTGGGTTACGGGTGAAAAATCTATTGGTAACATGGTATTAGATTAAAAGAAACGTAAGATTTGATTTTTCTGAAGGAGATTTTAGATGAATAAAATAGATACAAAAGGACTTTTGATAAGGATCCTTATACCCACAATAGTATTATGTTTGAGTTATTTGATATTGGGACATTTCTGTAACATGCCCTATATACTGCTATTTTGCATTTTGGGAACATTCACATTATTCCCTATAGAATTAGGAATGATTCTATATGCAAGCAAAAAAGAGTATGGCGCTTATTCTTTAAAAAGTGCTTTTGTGGGACAGGAGAAACTCGCATTATGGAAAATAGTGCTGATTGGGTTTGTTTTCTTTGGCATAGCAGGATTACTTTTGGCATTTGTTGCACCTATAGAAAATCAGTTTTTTTCGGAAATGAGAACGGCTGTGCTTAATAATTTACCGACAGGTTTTGATTGGACGAATTTGGAATATATAAAATCATTTTCAAAACCAATACTAGTTTTTACTTGCATATATTATGGTGTTTTTAATGTGTTAGTTGGACCGATAACAGAAGAATTATTTTTCAGAGGATATTTAACTTCGCATTATAAAAAGCAAAGTTCGTTTACATCAATACTTATAGCTGTTTTATTTTCATTTTATCATTTTTGGTTACCTTTTAATAATGTATTTCGTATATTGGCATTTGCACCAGTTGCATATGTGGCATATAAGAAAAAGAATATCTACATAAGTATATGTTTTCATTGCATATGTAACCTATTTTCAGTAGTAAGTTTTATATTAGAAGTAATGGGGTAAAACTTATTTAGCAGACACGCTCGAAAATTTCAGT
>JAAYEN010000251.1 GCA_012728775.1 Tissierellia bacterium | reverse complement strand
CAAAATAATTAGTTGTAACCTATAGGCGCAAGCCACGAGGTGAGAAGCGGTACTTCTACTTTTTCTACCTTATTAATTAAACCACATTACTGATTCTTTGTCAACAGTTGTTCTTATATTTTTTCAAATTTCTTCTTCGTGATTTATTATTGATGCGATTTTTGATCTCAATAAATCTATTCCTACTTGGTTGTGTCCACCTTCTGGCAAAATTATGTCTGCATATCTTTTAGAAGGCTCTACAAATTGAATATGAGAAGGTCTTACTTTTGACATATATTGTAAAATAACTGAATCTACAGTTCTTCCTCTTTCTTTAACATCTCTAAGTATCCTTCTAACTATTCTTACATCAGCATCTGTATCCACATACACTTTTATGTCTAATAATTCCCTTACTGATTCTTCTAATAAAATCATAATTCCTTCTACTATGATTATTTCTTGGGGCTCTACTCGAACAGTTTTATCTGTTCGTGTATTAGCTTCAAAATCATAAATAGGTTTTTCTATGGAATTTCCATTTAGTAATTCCTTTATATGAGCAATCATCAGTTCGTGGTCAAAAGCAGATGGATGATCGTAGTTTATAGCTAGCCTGTCTTCAAAAGGCATATCACTTTGATCTTTGTAGTAGGAATCTTCTTCAATAATGCTAACTTTGTTTTCAGGAATCAATGCTAATAGTTCTTTTACTACAGTAGTTTTTCCTGATCCTGATCCTCCACATATACCTATAGTTACACATTTTCCCATTTTAAGCCTCCTGAGGTTTCCTCAGCATGAAATATTCAGATACTGGTCTATCCATTTTAATTTCTATTATTTGCTGTGCGTGAGGAGCCACTTCAATTGGATTCCCCTTTTCATCAAGCATAATATTTATTTTTTGTGTAAAATGTTTTTCTCCGGGACCAAATACTTCTATTTCGTCTCCAACAAACATCCTATTTCTTTGTTCAATAGTCGCCATTTGAGTTTCTTCATCATAATCCAATACCATCCCTAAAAAGTCATACCCTCTTATATAGCTATTTGTAGCGTAAACTTGGGCATCGTCTTTAGGTTTTCCGAAGAAAAATCCTGTTGTGAAATCTCTATAACTTGCTTTTTTTATTTCTTCTAAATATTTCTCATCAAATTTATAGTTCTCAGGATCCTTATAGTATTCATCTAATGCCATTCTGTATGATCTCAATACTGTGGCTACATAATAGATGCCTTTTATTCTTCCTTCGATTTTTAAGCTATTAATTCCAGCTTCTATCATCTCTGGGATATTTTGTATCATACATAAATCTTTGGAATTCATTATAAAAGTTCCACCGTCATCTTCATAGACTGGAAAGAATTCCCCGGGTCTAGTTTCTTCAACTAAGTTATATTTAAATCTACATGGATGAGCGCAGTCCCCACGATTAGCATCTCTTCCTAGCATGTAATTACTTATTAAACATCTACCAGAATAAGACATACACATAGCACCATGAGCAAAGGTTTCAATAGTTAAATCTTCTGGTAAATCCTCTGTTATTTTTTTTATTTCATCAAGAGTTAATTCTCTAGCTAAAACTATTCTCTTAGCTCCCAAATTGTACCAAAACATTACAGTGTCTTTATTAGTTACACTAGCTTGAGTGGATATATGAATTTCTAAATTTGGAGCAATTTCTTTTATTCTCATAAACATTCCAGGATCCGCTACTAGAACTGCATCAATGTCTATATCTATTAGTTCTTGTACATATTCTTCTAGACCTTGGAAATCTTCATTATGGGGAATAATATTTAGAGTTACATATACCTTAACTCCTCTTTCATGTGCAAATTTTACTCCTTCTGCAATTTGGTCTATGGTGAAGTTTTTCGATCTCTTTCTAAGTCCGAAGGCTTCTCCCCCTAGATATACTGCATCAGCTCCATATAAAACTGCTATTTTTAATTTTTGTAAATCGCCTGCTGGCGCTAATAATTCTACTTTTTTCAATTTAACCTCACTGATACTAACAATCCATCGCCCATAGGGATTAGAGTTGATTCGTAATTTTCTAAATGCATAACATCTTTTATAAATTTTCTAAGCCGCTTAACTATAGTTTTTTTTCTTCTTTCCACTAACTCGTCTTTAGCAACCATTCCTTTATAAAGAACATTATCGCAAATTATTACTCCATTAGGAGCTAGAAGCCTCATAGCTTCTTCAAAGTATTCGTGATAATGTCCCTTTGCTGCGTCTATAAATACAAAATCAAAGGACCCTTCTAAACTTTCAAGAACTTCCCTTCCATCGCCTATAATAATTTCTACCTTATCTTCGAGGCCAGCCAATTTAAAATTTTCCATAGCTTTTGTCGCTGTGCTTTCTCTAATTTCAACTGTGGTGAGTTTTTCTATATGGGAAGATACCTGTAACATTGTAATTCCACTATAACCTATGGCTGTTCCAATCTCTAGAATGTTTTTCGGCTTTTTTAATGTGACAAAAAATCTCAAAAATTGAGCCACTTCTGGAGTTACAATGGGAACATGGTTTTTATGGGCTTCTTTTTCTAGTCTTTCTAGAAGTTCATCCTTTGGTTTTAAATTTTCAAATAAATAATTTTCTATATAATCTTGGTTAATTTCATTCATTATACTTCCATAATTATTGGCAATATCATTGGTTTTCTTTGAATTTCGTTATAAATAAAATTTTTCAAATCTTCTTTTATATCATTTTTCATAGTATTCCAATCAGAGTTGCCTCTATCTTCAAGTTTCTTAATTGACTTATTAATTACTTCTTTAGCATCATCCATCAAGTCTCCTGATTCTCTTACGTAAACAAAACCTCTTGAGACTATGTCTGGTCCTGCTAATAATTTTCCAGTTTCTTTTGAAAGGGTTAGTACTACTATTATTAATCCATCTTCTGATAGCCACTTTCTATCTCGTAATACTATATTTCCAACGTCTCCAATGCCTAGACCATCTATCAAGACATTTCCAGCTTGTACTGATTTTGCAACTTTCATTCCTTTATGATCAAATTCCAATACATCTCCATTTTCAATCATCAATATATTTTGCTCTGGGATACCCATTTTCATTGCAATTTTTTCGTGGGCTTTCATTTGCATCATTTCGCCATGGAATGGAACTATATATTTAGGCTTAGTGATATTCATCATCAGCTTTAACTCTTCCTCTCTGGCATGGCCAGATACGTGAATTTCTGATAAAGATTCATAAACAACTTCAGTTCCCCTAGACATTAAGTTATTAATTACTCCACCGATTGCTAATTCATTTCCTGGAATGGAACTAGCTGATAAAATTACAACGTCTTCTTTTGTAACTTGTATTTTTCTATGTTCCCCATTGGAAATTCTAGTTAAAGCACTAAATGGTTCTCCTTGGGATCCAGTTGTGATAAATGTCAACTCATTGGGCTCATATTTATTTATATCGTTAATATCTATTATAGAATCTTTTTCTACTTTTAGTATTCCTAGTTCTCTAGCTGTTCCTACTACATTTATCATAGATCTGCCTGAAAGAACTATTTTTCTATTAAATTTTTCAGCTGCATTAATAATTTGTTGCACCCTGTGAACATTTGAAGCAAAGGTTGCAACAATTATTCTTTTGTCTTGGTATTTATTAAATAAATTATCGAAAGTTTGACCAACTACTTTTTCACTCATTGTGAATCCAGGTCTATCTGCATTTGTAGAGTCACTTATTAAAAGTAATACTCCTTCTTCTCCATACTGAGCCATTCTATTTAAGTCTATTGCACCTCCATCTATGGGAGTGAAATCTACCTTAAAGTCTCCTGTATGAATAATATTTCCTTGGGGCGTCCTAACAGCTATCGCTGCACTATGGGGTATAGAGTGAGTTGTTTGAATAAACTCAACTTCTAATCTACCCAGTTTAATTATGTCTTTATAATTTACAATGTGCAATCTAGCATCTGATAATCTGTGTTCTACTAACTTATTTTTTAATAATCCTAGTGTTAAATCCGTTCCGTAGATATCTACGTTTCCAACTTGCTTCAAGAAATATGGTATTGCCCCAATGTGATCTTCGTGACCATGGGTCAACACCATACCTCTAATCTTATCCTTATTTTCTATCAAGTACGTAAAGTCAGGAATAACTATATCTATTCCCAACATAGACTCCTCTGGAAAGGTTAGTCCGCAGTCAATAATTACAATATCATCTCTGTATTCGACTACGAATAAATTCTTTCCGATTTCGTTCATTCCTCCAAGAGGTATGAGTCTTAGTTTATTCGTGTTCTTCATTTTTTCTCCGTTCATTTTATTTTTTATTCACATTCTTTGCATATGCCAAAGAATTTTAAATCATGATCTACAATTTTAAAATTGTGTTCCTTTTCTATTTCTTTTTCCAATACGCCTAACAAATCTTCTTTTACTTCTATTAATTTATTGCAATTAAGACAAACTAAATGATGGTGCATGTGTGCACCTTCTCCAAAGTCGGCTAGTTCATACCTAGCTATTCCATCATCTAAAGTGAGTTTAGTTGCTATGTTCAATTCTTCAAATAATTGCATGTTTCTATATACTGTCGCAATTCCAATATTTGGATGAGTGTCAGAAATTTTATCATAAATTTCATCACACGATAAATGTTTATTTTCATCTTCGTCTAAAAATTTCAACAAAACTTTACGTGGTTCTGTAGTTTTATAGCCATTTTCAGCCAAAATTGAATAAGCTAATTCTACTTTTGTCATAATTTTATATAATCCAATCACTTTATTTTAAAAGTAACTGGTTATTCTCCTTTCCACACTTTATTGGATAGTGTCGTTAAGCACCGCTTCAAAGGCATCAGACACTTCTTCAAGTTCATCTTCATCTATACCTACTAAAATTTCGTTGCCCGAATTATCAGTCTCGACTCTAAGAATGTAAGTAGGGGATTGAATTTCTTCTGCAGGTAGTAACGCTATATATTTAGAATAGCCCAAATTGAATTTAGCTTTAACGATAAAATCCATTTGGTTACCATATTCATCTGTAAATGCTAGTTTTTGCATTTAATCATCCCTTCTATTTTGTGTTGAGAAAAGCTTGCAATATAAAAACCGCGGCAATTTTGTCAATGTATTGCTTTCTATTTTCTCGTCTTACTCCTCCTTCTATCAATACTCTCTCAGCAGATAGAGAAGTCATTCTTTCATCTTGCAAAATCAATTTAACACCGAATTTGTTTTGCAACTTTGTTCCAAATTTTTTAGCCAATTCACCAGAAGGTCCAAGAGTCCCGTTCATATTGTAGGGTAATCCTACTACAACTGTTTGGATATTATATTCGTCTATATATTCTTTTATTTTTTCGTAGTCTTCTTTATTGCTACTTCTACGAATCGTAGTTAATCCTTGGGCAGTGAATCCTAATGGATCACTTACTGCAACGCCAATAGTTTTTTCTCCTACGTCTAATCCTAAAAATCTTTCCAATTTAATATACCTTTATATAAAAGTCTGGACAAACATTGGCACAATATCCACATAAGATGCAGTCTTTATTAATTACAGCTTTGCCATCTATTATCTTTATAGCTTTTGCTTGGCATTTCGCTGCACATTTGCCGCATCCTATACAATATTCTTCCACGTCAATTTGTCTATTAGTATTTCTTAAGTTATTTTTTACCTGTTCAGAAACATCTTCCCTATTTATCAATGATACATTTGCTAAAACTTCAGATTTTGATTGCATTCCTAGAGCTATTGAGTCGAATTTTTCATTATTCACAGCCCACTTTATTGCGTCTTCACTCTTAGATATTAGATGACCACCGCCTAGAACTTTCATAGCATAAATCCCAATTCCTTGGGTTTTAGCCTCTGTTATTGCATTCATCATCTCATCTATATTTCCATCTAATATGCCAATACCTTCCATGTTTACCATAGGATGAATGATTTCTATTTCTTTAAATTTTAATGCGTCTCTTACAGCTTTAATTTTATGAGTAGAAATTCCTATAGCTTTTATATACCCTTTTTCCTTTAATTTCCACAGTTCTTCTAGTGCTTCATAGTGACCCTTTAAAGTTAGCTCACCTTCTTGTTCATGGAGCAAAAAAATATCAGCATAATCTGTCTTGAAAGCTTTCAAATAATTATTTAAAGATTCTCTAGCTCCTTCTTTAGAGTAGGCGTAGGTCTTAGATGCTATTATTAGATCTTCTCTTTTTACATCATTAAAAACCCCTTTTATCAAGGGATAGTTATCATAGAGTTCTGCTGTATCGATGAAATTTACTCCATGCTCATATGCAAAATTTAAAAGTTCTCTAACTTCTTTTTCTGAGAGATTGCCCTGAGATTTAGTCATAGTTAAGCTGCCGAAACAAAGGCGACTAACCTCTATTCCGGTTTTTCCTAATTCTCTATATTCCATATCAAAAATAAAAGGTCATCTATTATCCAAAATTCATACATACCATACTTTATTTCAATTCAAACAGAATCTTTTATAGCAAAGAATTAAGATTTAGATGACCTTGTCATTTAATTTTAGTTATCTTCTAAGAAGTTCTTTAAAAGTTCTTCCAACAAGTCTTCTCGTTCTAACTCTTTAATCATAGCACGCGCATTGTTATGACTTGTTATATAAGTGGGATCTCCTGAAAGAATATAACCAATAATTTGGTCATAAGGTTCATAACCTTTTTCTTCTAGGGAATTAAACACTTCTTTTAAAATTACTTTTACTGAAGTTAAGTCTTTTACTTTGGAAAATTTTTGAGTCTCAAAATTTCTTTCTGACATATTCTCATCTCTCTCTATTACAATAAATTCTTGATTATATCGTACACTGAATCTAAAGCTTCGTCAAGTTTTTTGACATCCTTGCCTCCGGCAGTTGCCATGTCTGGTCTTCCGCCTCCGCCACCATGGGTTATTGCTGAAACTTCTTTTACAATATTTCCTGCATGAAGTCCTTTAGGTATTAAGGATTTTGATACTGTAGCTACAAAGTTTACCTTGTCCCCAGTAGCTGTACCTAATACCACTACGGCTTCTCCTGCCTTATCTCTTAACATATCTGCCAAATCTCTTAAGGCACCTACATCTTGGTCATCAATTCTAGCTTTTATTACATTTATACCTTCAATAACTTCTACACTATCCAGTATAGAACCTACATCGTCTTTTAAAGTTGATTTTTTTAATTTTTCAATTTCTTTCTCTAATTTTTTGTTTTCATCTAATAAGTTTTTAGCTCTATCTATTATATTATCCTTTGTAGATTTTAAAGTACTTAAGACTTTATTTTCTCTTTCTTCTACATTTAATAAATAATCGTATACATTTATTCCTGTAGTAGCTTCGATTCTTCTAACCCCTGAAGCTATCCCTGACTCTGAAAGAATTTTAAATATCCCAATATCAGATGATTTCTCAACGTGAGTTCCACCACAAAGTTCTTTTGAAACATTTGGGAAGCTTACTATTCTTACATTTTCTTTGTACTTATCTTCGAATAATCCTATGGCTCCTTCTTCATACGCCTGATCTATAGCAACTTCATATATTTCAGAAGGTATTTCAGAATAAATACTTTCATTTACTAATCTTTCTATTTCTTTAAGTTGTTCTTTAGACACTGCCTCGAAGTGAGAGAAGTCAAATCTAAAATCTTTATCATTAACTTCACTACCACCTTGTTGCACATGATTTCCTAATACTTTTCTTAATGCTGCGTGAAGAAGATGAGTAGCACTATGATTTCTCATAATATTTCTTCGTCTTGTGCTATCTACTTTGGCTTCTAAGGTATCGCCAATTTTTAT
>JAAYEN010000186.1 GCA_012728775.1 Tissierellia bacterium | reverse complement strand
TTATTATCTTCTTATCTAAATATTATTTGTCCGTCTTCAAATTTTTCTATAATACTTTGGCTATATAGTTTATAGCCATCGGCTCTTAAATTTCTGCCTCCATTTTGGAATCCTTTTTCTACTGCAATATCAATTCCTACTACTTCGGCTCCTGCTTGTTCTATTATATTTATTAGGCCGTAAACAGCGTTTCCTTCTGCTAAAAAATCATCTACTATTAATATTTTGTCGTCCTCGTTTAATAATTTCTTGGAAATAGCGATGTCGTATTCGGTTTTATAAGTATAAGATTTAACTCTTGAGATGTATTTTTCTCCATCTAAGTTTTCAGCTTGGTTTTTTTTGGCGAAAATTAGTGGAACGTCGAATACTTGGGCGAATACTGTGCCGATTGCTATTCCTGAAGCTTCAACAGTAAGGATTTTATTTATTTCCACATTATTAAAATATTCTTTGGCATCTTCTGCCATAGCCATAAGTAGATTGACGTCAACTTGATGGTTTAAAAAACTGTCTACTTGGAGAATATTTCCGTCTAATATAGCGCCTTCTTGTAGTATTTTGTCTTCTAATAATTTCAAAATCCTCACTCCCTTTTCTTTCGTGCATACATTATAATGGAAAAATACTTTCAATTCAATAAAATTTGTAATTTTCAATGTTTACACACAATCTCTTTGTTTTATAGATGTTGATAATTTGCAGATTGTAATGTAAAATTGAATTTAACGAAAGGGGGATTATATGAAGTTATATAATAGTTTATCAAGACAGAAAGAAGAGTTTAAATCAATAGAGCCTAATAAGGTGAAAATGTATAACTGCGGTCCTACGGTATATAATTATATACATGTGGGTAATGCTAGACCTCTTGTAGTTTTTGATACTTTAAGAAGATATTTTATATACAATGATTACGATGTGGATTTTGTAGTTAATTTTACAGATATTGATGACAAGATTATTAATCGTGCTAATGAAGAGGGAGTTACTTCCCAAGAAATTTCTGAGCAATACATTGAGGCTTTTATGGAAGATGCTAAGGCTTTGAATTTGTATGATTATGAAACAATAAACCCTAAGGCTACTGAATATGTAGGACAAATAATTGATTTTGTTCAAGGGCTTGTAGATAAGGGTGCGGCGTATGAAGTTGACGGAGACGTTTATTTTGATATTGATGCTGCTAAAGATTATGGAAAATTGTCAAAAAAAAATCTAGATGAACTTATCAGTGGTGCAAGGGTAAATGTAGATGAAAGAAAAAAATCGCCTGCTGATTTTGCTTTATGGAAGGCAAAAAAAGAAGGGGAACCTGCTTGGAAATCTCCATGGGGCGAGGGACGTCCTGGATGGCATATTGAGTGTTCGGTAATGGCAAAAACTTTACTAGGCGAGACCATTGACATTCACTCTGGTGGAGTGGATTTGCAATTTCCTCACCATGAAAATGAAATAGCTCAATCTGAAACTCTCCATGACAAAACTTTTGCAAATTACTGGTTGCATAATGGTTTTATTACAGTAGATGAAGAAAAGATGAGTAAGTCTTTGGGTAATTTCTTTACCTTGAAGGATGTGGCTAAGGATTATGATTTGGAAGTTTTGAGATTTTTTATTCTTTCTGCTCATTATCGTCAACCGTTAAACTTTTCTGATTTTGTAATGGAACAGATGAAAAATGGATTGGACAGAATTTATAATTGCAAATTTAAATTAGAAGATCTATTAGATTGCACAAAAGAAAGTGCTCTTTCTCTAAGTGATACTAAAATTATTGAAATGTTTGAAAAGTCTTTGGATGATTTTTCTGCGGCTATGGATGATGATTTAAATACTGCTGATGCTATAACTGCAGTTTACAATCTGGTGAAGGATGTCAACACGTATTTAAATGAAGATTCTAACAAACTTGTAGTTGAGGAAGCTAAGAAGAATTTAAATAAAATGACTGACATTTTAGGAATTCTAAAACGTGAAAGAATTACAATAACTGATGAAGATATACTTGCTTTAATTGATGAAAGAGAATCGGCTCGAAAAAATAAGAATTATGCAAGGGCTGATGAAATTAGAGATGAGCTTTTAGAAAAAGGCATTCAACTTGAAGATACGAGAGAAGGTGTTAAATATAGACGTGTATAATATATTTAGGGGAGTTAATGAGAGATTAACCGAAGAAGAGATCAGGATGATGAAGCCCCTTTCTCTAGCTTATATTGGAGATGCGGTATTTGAGTTATTGATTCGTACGGAGATTATGACTGGACAAAAAAATGCCCATAAGCTTCATAAAGAATCGGCAAATTTAGTTAATGCTAAGGCTCAAGCTGATTTCTTCGATAGAATTAAAGAAAATCTTACTGAAGAAGAATTGTCCGTGGTTAATCGTGCGAAAAATTCTAAGCTTCATACTATGCCTAGAAATGCTGAATACAATGATTATCGTTTTGCCACTGGTTTGGAATCCTTGTTCGGATATCACTATTTAATGAATAATGATGACAGATTAATGGAATTATATAACATGGGGAAAATTAACAATGAAGATTGAATTATTGAATTACACTCCCAATGGTGAGATGACTATTGCCCAAGCGGGAAAACTTTGTTATTCGCCTGTGGGAGTAGATGAAATTAAAGAAAGTCTAGATGATGAATCTGTAGCAAAATATGTGGAAATGCTTTCGGATTTGGGCCATTATAGTCCCCTTGAGCATGTGAGTTTTACTTTTGCAATTGAAGGGGTTTCTAGAACTCTTACTCACCAATTAGTAAGGCATAGAATCGCTAGCTATTCTCAGCAATCCCAAAGATATGTGAAGTTGGATAGTTTTGAATACATTATTCCTCCTAGCATCGAAGCAAACGAGGAAGCAAAGAAAATTTTCTTAGAAGCTATGGAAGCTGATAGAATAGCTTACGGAAAAATAGTAGATGCCCTTTATGAAAAAAACTACGATGCAATGATTGCAAAGGGTTATTCAGAAAAAAAAGCTAAGTCTCAAGGAGAAAAAGCATCCATTGAAGATGCAAGATATGTATTTCCAAATGCCTGTGAGACAAAAATTGTAGTGACAATGAATGCTAGAAATTTAATTCACTTTTTCAGGGTGAGAACTTGTAATAGGGCTCAGTGGGAAATAAGAGAGCTAGCTATTGAAATGTTAAAAATAGTAAAAGATATTTATCCTGCATTATTTAATAATGTGGGTCCTGGTTGTGTAATAGGACCTTGTCCTGAAGGTGCTATGACTTGTGGTGAGATAGTTACAGTAAGAGAAAAGTTTAGGTCTATGTGATGAAAGAAAATTATATTTATGGAAGAAATCCCGTTATAGAGGTGCTAAAATCTGGCGGGGATATCGATAAGATATACATGCTTAAAGGTGCAGATGAGGGAAGTATTAAAAAAATTCTCTCCATGGCCAAGGAGGCAGGGGTAGTAGTAACTAGAGTGGATGAGAGAAAACTTTCTGATATGGCTGGACATGTCAATCATCAAGGTGTAGTAGCTATGGTTACAGATTTTGAATATTCTACTATTGATGAGATTTTAGATTATGCAAAGGAGAAGGAAGAAGAGCCTTTCGTTTTAATTCTAGATTCTATTGAAGATACTCACAATTTGGGTGCGATAATTAGAACGGCAGAGGCATCTGGAGTTCATGGTGTAATAATTCCTAAGCGTCGTTCTGCCATGGTCAATGACACGGTTTACAAAACTTCAGCAGGTGCAGTAGAATACATGAAAGTAGCTAGAGTAACTAATATTGCTAGGGCTATAGAAGAACTTCAAGAAAAGGGATTGTGGATTTACGGAGCTGATATGGAAGGAAGTGAGGTGTATTACGACGCCAACTTGACCGGAAATATTGGATTAGTTATTGGCGGAGAAGACAAAGGAATCAGCCCATTAATTGGAAAAAAATGTGATGTTTTAGTAAAGATTCCTATGGTGGGAAAAGTTAGCTCCCTTAATGCATCCGTATCGGCGGCAATTTTGATATATGAGATTATTAGACAGAGAAATAAAAAAATATGACGAATTATTATTCATAGATGGATACAATATCATCAATTCTTGGAGTAGTTTAAAGAATACTTCCATGGACGAGCTTGAAGAGTCTCGTAGAATTTTAATAAATATATTGATGGAATTCAAGCACTACACTCCTGAAGGTGTAGTGTTAGTTTTTGATTCATATAATGTAAAAACGGATCGACAAGTTATTATGGAGGAAAAGCTATTAATAGTTTATACAAAGGAATTTGAGACGGCTGACCATTTTATTGAAAGATCTGTTGAAAAATATAGTCGGAAGAAAAAAATCCGTGTAGCTACATCAGATAGACTAGAACAAGACATTATTTTAGGAAAAGGTGCAACTAGAATTTCTGCAAAAGAATTAGAATACGAAATAGACAATTTTTATAATGAAGTAAAAAAGATTCAAAAAGTTGAAAAGATAAAAAATAAAAGGCATTTAGGTAGTTTAAAACAAGATTCTATAAATGCTCTTGAAAAATATAAAGAAAAAATGCTAAAAAAATAAACTCAAATTTAATGGGGGGGGGATAGTATGGATATAAATTCTTTAAAAAAAACCATTAACCTTAGACAAGAATTGCATAAATATCCTGAAATTTCAGGAGAAGAAGTTATTACCAAAAAGATTTTAATGGATTTTCTTTCTGAGAATACTACTTTAGAATTATTCGACAGGGGAAAATGGTTTTATGCTCTTCACTATGAAGGTGAAGATTTGGAGACCATTGCATTTAGGGCAGACTTCGATGCTATTTTAGATTCTACGGGATGTCCTTTCCATGGCTGTGGACATGACGGTCACTCTGCTACCCTTTGTGGATTTGCTTTAACCCTTGAAGGTGAAAAACTTGGAAAAAATATTGTGCTATTATTTCAATTTGGAGAAGAAGATGGCTCTGGTGCTTTAGAATGTAGAGAAGTTTTCAATGAAATGAAAATCCAACGTATATATGGACTTCACAATATGCCTGGATATAAAGCTAACACAATATATACTAAAAAGGGAACCATGATGTTTGCTTCTAAGGGAATGACCATCAAGCTCACAGGAATTCAATCCCACGCATCTCAGCCAGAATTAGGCTCTAATCCTGCTTATTTAATTGGCGAATTGATAGAGCATGTAAAACCACTTTCCAAGCAATATGGACATAAATATTATGAATTGGCGAATTTAGAAGATTCTACATTTGCAACTGTAATAAATGTGAATGTGGGAAATAAAACTTTTGGAGTTAGCCCTTCCTTTGGTGAAATTAGTTTTACTATTCGTTCGGCTATTAAAGAAGATTTAAAATTACTAGAAGAGAGTCTGGAAGAATATGTTAAAACTAGATGTGAAAAATATGAAATGGAGTACTCTATAGAATTTCAAGACGTATTTCCAGTTACATCCAACGATGAAGAGCTGGTGGATAAATTTATAGAAACTTTAAATAAAAGCGAATTTGAATTAGAGATAATGGATGAAGCATTAAGGGGTTCTGAAGATTTCGGTTGGTATAGTGAGTGTGCTCCGTCACTTTTTTTCTTCGTAGGAAGTGGAGAAGATCATCCATCTATTCACTCTGAAGATTATGAATTTTTAGATGAGTTAATCGAAACTGGAGTAGATGTGTTTAATTTAATAGTAAGAGATTAAAAATAGCATCCCTCGTATGCGCTTGAGGGATGCTTTTTATATTTTTCGTTTTCTAATTTTTAATATTAACTGGAGAAAAATATTAATTGCTATGGTGAGAAGGACTATATAAATAAAATCTCTTGTTAAATCATAGGTATAATTAACTCCCCTAGGTAAAAAAATTCCAATATGGGCTAACATATAACTAAAAGGTATAGTGAAGAAATTGTAAGGTGCTAATGGTTTTGGTTTGACTACATAAAGTATTATTCCAATTACTCCACTTAGTATAATTGATAGCATTAAATAATAATTTTGGGCTAGTCTAGGAAGCATCATTCCATTAAAATCTTTGCCTCCTCTACCTTCTTGAAGCTGAGTTGCTACTTCGCCATTATTTGATGAATATAAAAGTACAGCTGGTTTATCTATCACTAAAGTTAAACTTTTTCTAGGTGGTAAAAGGGAATCTAATGGGGTTTTCCATGCTTCAATCCACACTTCATTTTTTTCACTATCAAGAGAACTTATATCTTGGATATTATATCCTGTTACTTCTTCAGAAAATTCAATTATATGTTTTTCTTCTGTAGAAGTTAAGTTTATCAAGTCTTCTGAATAAGGAAAATAGATAGGCGAGCTTATATAAGATAAAAATATAATAAATAAGCTTAGTAATCCAAATCCTAGGGCAAATAAATTAATTCTTTTATCCTTTTTAATTTCCTTATCCAAAAATTCCAAAGGTTTAGAGTCTAGGTATTTTTCCTCTTCTATATTTAATTTTAATTCTTCCAACTCAATTTTACATTCTGGACAATCTTCAATATTATCTATAATGAACTTTTTAGATTCTTCTGATAACATGTCCTCTACATAGAGGGGAAGTAGGTCCTTTATAATTTTGCATTTATTTTCCATAATCTTCCTCCAACATCTCCTTTAACATTTTTTTAGCTCGATGAAAGGTAACGCAAGCCCAGTTGTCATTTTTATCGTATATCCTTGCAATTTCTTTAAAACTTAGTTCTTCCCATATTCGCAAGGTTACAATAGTTCTATAAGGCTCCTTTAACTTATTTACTGCTTCAGCTACACTTAAATTTCTTTCTTTATCAATTAAGTCTTTTTCTAAACTGTCCATCTTTTCATCAAATATAGTGATATCTTCCACAGTTATTTCTCTTTTGGCTTTTTTATAGTAAGAAAAATATGTGTGTTTAGCTATTTGAAATAGATAGGTTCTTATGCTAGATTCTCCTTTATAATCCTTAAGATTTTTTAGAGCTTTAAAAAAAGTTTCACTGGCTATTTCTTCTGCTATATGCTCATTTCTAGAAAGTTGCAATAAAAAATAATACACTTCATTAAAGTAAATCGAATATATTTTTTCAAATTCTATCACCAGCTCACCTCCGTCTATCTATATATTAGACTATTAGAGCTAAAAAATCTTACAAAAAATCTCCCGATTATTAACCGAGAGATTAATTATTTTATTCTATGGAGTTTACTACGTATCCTGCACCTTCCACTGTAGCTGTTAGAGTATCATCTGAAACTTCTTCAAACAATTCTAAGGTAGCAGTCTTTTCTTCTAAACTTACATTTACTTCTTTTACTTCCGTAAGGGCACCTAAAGCTTTTTCTACGGCAGCTTTACAATGTCCACAAGACATGCCTTCTATGTGAATAATTTTTTCCATATTAACCCTCCTACATTTGTTATTTAATTTGTACCCAAAAATCTTTTTTTTGTTACATTTTAATAACATATGTTAATTTTACCCAAAAATTGTAAATTTATATTATAATAGGAATAGAGGAGGGACTATGAAGAAGAAAATAATATTTTTGTTTGTCTTGTGCTTTATCCTTTCAATAGGAACTCCAGTTTATGCACAAGACGGTATAGACGTCACATTAGAAGAACCAAAAGTGACGAGCTTAGTGAAAGGTGAAGATGTAACTTATAAACTCAATGTAGACTTCACAAAACCTCTCGACCAATTTAGTAATTTATTTGTGACTCTTAGACTTTCGGAAGGATTAGATTTTAAATCTGTGAACTTAGTGGGAGTTCAACCGAAAACAGGATCTTTGGAAACTATAGCAACACCTAATAATGAAGGTCGTTATGGATTTGTGACATTAAGACTTACTGATATAAAAGCCCTAAATGGGAGAAGTGAATTTTCTATAGATGTTGTAGCTGAAGTAAATACAGTAAAAAAAGATGGGGAAAAATTAAATAATACATTTACTGTTTCCTTCCAGACTAATGAATTGAAAACTCACTATTATCAGACATCTCAAGATTCTACTGCGACTGTTTCTTCAAAAAAAATTGAACAACCTAAGCCAGTAGAACAACCAAAGCCAGTGGAACAACCGAAGCCAGTGGAACAACCAAAACCAGTTGAAGAACCGAAGCCTACAACTGCTCCGAGTCCTCAGACTCCAGCTGAGAATACTACATTAACTTTTAAATCAGGAAGTGTTTATTCTTATTTTATGGACAGCATAGAAGGTGTGACTAATATTGGAAACACAATCGAAGCTAAAATTGGGGAAAGAGTGGAAACTATTCCAGTAGATGGAAGTGGAAGATTTAAAATAACTCTTCCTAGTGGTACAAATCAGGAAATAGTTGTAACTGCCATTAATTCAGCAGGTGCTAGAGGACAATCCTCAAGCTTGAAATATGTAGACGAGACTACTATTACTTCAGAAGATTTGCAATTGGCTATAGAGTCTTTAAAGAAGTTAGGTTATGAAGATATAGTAAATAGATACTTAAAAGAATTTGAGGAATATTCTTCTACAATGTCTATAACTTTGGGAATAGAAGAAACTAGACAAGATACTTTTGAATTATTTAGACGACTATATTTCGCTACAAGGTCTGTGGATCCACAGATTTTAGTCCACGACCCGTTTATGAATGGCTATCCAGAAGGAAACTTTTTGCCTAAGAATTCCATAACTAGAGCAGAAACTGCCGCTATTTTATCCAGAATTATAGCAGGGGGAGAAGTAGCTGAAAAGAATTCTAGATTTCCAGATGTTCCTAATGGAAAATGGTACACGAAATATATTGCTCATTTGGAAGAATTAGGTATTATGAAAGGATATGACGACGGGAAGTTCATACCTACAAATAAAATTACAAGGGCAGAATTTGCAACTATTATTTCTAGGCAGTATAAGCTAACTGAATCAGAACTGATTCAATTTAAAGATTTAAATTATAATCATTGGGCAGCAGACGATATTATGAAGGTGGCTACTGCTGGATTTATGGAAGGTTATCCTGATAAAACCTTTGGACATACTCTTGCCGTAACAAGGGCAGAAGCAGCTACTATAATCAATAGAGCTCTCAATAGAATTCCTGACAAGGAGTATATAGATAGATATAATATCACTAACTTTTCAGATGTAAAAACTCATTGGGCTTATTATCAGATAATTGAAGCTACTACTAGACACGAATATGTAATCGATAGAGGTATAGAAAAATATAGATCTCATCCATGATTATTACTAAGTAGATAGGGTAAAAAATCAAATGGGAGATGAAAATGGATACTAAAATACTAAAAAAATCAGATTACAAAATAACTAATTGGAGTGGTGGAACGACCACAGAAATTTTAATATATCCAAAAGGAAGCACCCTACAAGACAGAGATTTTATCTTTAGGGTGTCTTCTGCTACTTGTGAAGATGGTAAAAATATTTTCTCTGACTTCACTGGATATAATAGGTATATTACTTCTTTGGATAATGATTTATATTTAGAAAACCAAGGAAATGACTTTGTTCTTAAGCCATATGAGATTTTTTCTTTTGATGGCGAACATGTAACTGCTTCGAAATCAGCTGTTACAGATTTTAATTTAATAATTAAAAAAGGTTTCACTGGAAGTCTGAGAAGCGAATCTTTTGAAGATAAGATTCAACTAAAGATTTTTGGTGGATACAATTTAATATTTATTCCTGAAGGAAATATATTAATGACTATAGATGGAAAAACTACAGAGTTAGAAGCTTCCGATACTATAGTTGCTTTTGATGAAGAAATGATATTAGAAACAGTAGAAAAAAGAAGAACAAAAATATTAATAATAGAGGCGGAGGTCGACTAAATGAAAGATTATAGAGTCTTCGATATTATAGGACCTGTGATGATTGGACCTTCTAGTTCCCATACAGCTGGCGCTTGTAGGATTGCTAGAACGGCAAAGAACATTTCAGATCCTGGTTTTAATGAGGTGGAATTCCAACTCCATGGTTCTTTTGCAGAAACTTATAAAGGCCATGGAACAGATAAAGCACTTTTGGCAGGTGCGTTGGGTTTTGATACAGATGATAAGAGAATTAGAAATTCTTTTGAAATAGCAGAAAAAGAGGGGTTGAAGTATTCCTTTGTTCGCCATGATTTAGGAAAAGTACATCCTAATAGTGTGAAGGTCATTTTTAAATATCCAAATGGAAATCAAAGTGCAATAATAGGCTCATCCATAGGTGGCGGAAATATTGTAATTGTGGAAATAGATGGAATCCCAATTACTTATACCGACGAATTCCCTACATTAATTTTAAAATACAATGAACAAAAGGGCATTATACATTATGTTTCAGGACTTCTTAGTGAGAATGATTATAATATTGAAACTATGAGGACTATTAAAAGAGATGATAATGTAACTTTGATAACAGAAACTACTGAAGAAGTAGACCAAAAAATAATTGATGAAATTGTCAATGATGACAGATTCACTTTCGCAAAATAC
>JAAYEN010000003.1 GCA_012728775.1 Tissierellia bacterium | reverse complement strand
TGGTAAAATATTAAATTATACAGGAGGTATTAAATGAAAAAAAATATAGTATTATTTATATTAGCTATTGTTTTAATAGCTATGCCCATGACGGCCATGGCGACTGAAAATTTAGAAACATCAGAAGTCACCATGAAGCCATCAGGGAAGTACGTTAAACTCGACGGCGAAGACATCATCTTAAACGCGTATCTACACGCAGGATATAATTACGTTAGCCTAGAAGATATGGCAGCTCTTTTAAAAGGTACAAAGGCTCAGTTCGATGTGAATATCGATACAGCTAATAACACAGCTACCCTAACACCGAAAGAGGCATATGGAAAAGATTTCACAGCCCCAGCAGAGCCACTAAAAGATGAAAAACCCGGCACACCAACGAACCAGACTGTGAAACTAAAGGATGGAAAAACTTTGGACCTAATAGGTTACACCATCGACGGAAACGAAATGTACCGCATTAGAGATATCGGTAGAGAAATGGGATTCGGAGTAGCATACGATTGGACCAAAAACACGATCCTAATAGACACCGAAAATTTGGACATTAAAGATTATAAAGTAACAGAAAAATACGAAGCACCAGTGAACAAGATCAAAACAGATGCAGGACAACAAAACATCACATTCTTGATTTACGGCTTCGACGAATGTCCACATTGTGCAAATTTAAAAGCATTCTTAAACGAAAAGGGCATAGAATATAAACAAGTAGACATCAGACTTAACGACGCGAAAAAAGAAGAAGTCTACCAAGAATTCTACCACACAATGGATAAAGAATACGACAGAGTCTATTACCCAACACACGTAATCACCCTAGAAGAAAACGGCAAAACCATCAGCAAAGCCACAGTAGGCTTCAACCAAGAAACCTACGACGAAATCTTCAAACAAATAGAAAATAACACCTATTTCAAATAGTAGAATTATATAAATCCCAAAACGTAGGGGATTAATTATATAAATCCCAAAACGTAGGGGATTAATTTCATAAATCCCGAAAAAATGAGGGCTCAATGCCCTCATTTTTTATTGCCCTAATCCGTACCCGCGGCATTGAATGCCGCTTAAAACTAACCCCTCCACTTTGCCCCGACATAATCAATCAGCCAGAACAAGGCGTAGCCAACTGTAAACTGTTAACTGTAAATTATTAACCATTAACTATATTCTATGATATAATATAAACAAATAACTAGGAGGATGCTATGAAGAAAAATTTTGTGCTAATTATTTTGGCAATTGTATTATTAGCAATGCCGATGACAGCTATCGCAGCCGAAGAAGCGAAAGCTCCAGAGAAAGTAATCGAAAAAACTGAAGCAGTAGTTGAAAAGGTAGAAGAAAAAGTTAAAGAAGACGAAGAAAAAGTTAAAGAAGAAGTTAAAAAAGAAACTGAAAAAGTAGAAGAAAAAGTTGAAGAAGTAGTTAAAAAAGTAGCTACACCAGCAGGAGAAAAAGTTAAACTAGACGGAAAAGATATTAAAATTGATGCGTATCTAATCGACGGCGAAAACTATTTGAAACTTAGAGACGTTGCTGCACTACTTAAAGAAACAAAAGCGAAATTCAAAGTTGCATACGACGCTGAAAAAGATAAAATCAAGATTACACTTGGCGAAGCCCACGATGAAGATTTCGTAGCACCAGCAGAAGATGCTGAAAGAGCAAACAAGACAGGAGTTCCATCTTACCAACCTATATTCGATGCAAAAGATAAAGCAATCGAACTTAAAGGTTATCTAATCGATGGTAATAACTACTTCCGCCTAAGAGACTTAGGAAAAAAACTAGGCTTTGGAGTAGCTTATGACTTTGTTAAAGGAGTAGTGCTACTTGATTCAGAAAATCTTGAACTAGCAGACGTCCCCCACGAAACAAAATTCGAAACACCAGTAAACAAAATCAAAACTGATGCAGGAGAGCAAGACATTAAATTCTTGATCTACGGCTTCGACGAATGTCCACATTGTGCAAATCTAAAAGCATATTTAGACGGAAAAGAAATCAAATACACCATGTATGACATCAGAAGAAACGAAGACAAAAAAGCAGAAGTATACGAAGAATTCTACCCAATCTTCAACGAAGGCAGAGAGAAACCATACGAAAGGGTATATTACCCAACACACGTAATAACTCTAGAAAAAGACGGCAAATCCATCAGCAAAGGCGTACTAGGATTCAACCAAGAAAACTACGACGAAATATTCGAACAGATCAAAACCAACAAATATTTTAAATAAAGTGTAGGGGATTAATTTCATAAATC
>JAAYEN010000020.1 GCA_012728775.1 Tissierellia bacterium | reverse complement strand
TTGTAGTATATTCTTTATTACTATCTATTTTTTTTTCAACTGCATTAAAACCATCTATTAATTTATCAATTTTATTATTTATATCATGCAATTTATTCAAGGAGTCATCTGAACTAAGTTTTGGATATAGCACTGATTTATAATTATTTTCTTCTTCAAGTAAATTCTCTTCATATGCTTCAAACTTATCTAAGTCTAACTCTATATAGGTTGACAAATCTATTATTTTCTCCACTAGACCTTCGTATAAAGAATCTTTTATTAGTCTATTAATTTGAGCAGATGCTCTAGTTGCATCGTTTAAGGCAGATGCAAAAGATTGAGAGTTTATCATTCTACTTATTCTCTCTAATGATCTTGTTAAACTATTTTCTTCGCTCAATCCGCTACCTCCAAATTATTTTTCTATTTTTATTAAAGTAATGTATATTTCATACTTACTATAATTTTGAAATCAATAATTAGACTTCATACTGTTATGATGTTTACATAACATTTGTAAATTAGATTTTTCAGTTTTTCCGCCTTTACTCCAAGGAACAATATGATCTCCTGCCATTTCTTTATAGTTCCAAATATGATGTTCGTGCTCGTATTCAAAATCGCTATTACAAATTGGACAGTTAGATTTACCTACTTTTTTTGCTTCATTCGTTTGTTCACTATATTTAGATTTCTTATCGGTTTCGGTAAATGCACGAATAGATAATAGCTTTATAAATTCAATTTTCTCGCCACTGAGTATGAACTCAAAAATACCAGCTTTTCTAGATACATCACTATCTTCATATAATGCTGATATCCTCTCTTCTATTTTTACAGAGTTGTATGAATTGTTATGATACTCTTCGTATAAGCGCCCCCATTCTAATCCACGCATTTCAGTTTCGACATTCACAAACACACTAGATATCCAATCAATAACTGTATTGAAGTACGTTTTTAATTCTGAAATATCGGTATCTGTTCTATGATTAGACATGTACGTATCAATGTGACCATTACTAACCCAGTTTAAAGCTTCTTGTAGTATTTCTTGTCTGTTTGCAGTTCCTTTTATATAAGTTTGCCATTTTTGTTGATTGGCATTACCAGAATTAGAAAATTCTCTTTTGGCCTCGGTAACAAATTGTCCTGAATATATAGCATTTCTCAATTCTTGGTCATTAAGTGGGACTCCAGATATATTAATAGTTTTAAACCATTCTTTAATTTCGCTTTCTGTACCTTCGCATATATACACTAATAGTTCATAATTCATAATTTTTTCTTGCTGATCTTTGCTTAACCCTGAATAATAATTTCTGTTGCCATTAGAATCAATAATTGCAAATTTACCAGTTACAAAGCGTCCAATAGACGTGATTCGTTGTTGTCCGTCTAAAACTTCAAAAGAATCATTGGCAATTTTATTGAAATAAATTAAACCTAATGGATAACCTTTTAAAATAGAATCAATACAAGCTACATCTCTATTTTTTTCGGCATAAATATAATTTCTCTGATATTCTGGTTGGATAGTTAGTCTTCCAGATAATCCAAAAAGTCCCCTTCCTTCATAGTCATTATATACAAAACCTTTAACAATTTCTTCAATTGTATATGATTTTAAAACTGTCTTCATAGTTGCACCTTCCTAATAAATATTCTTTTATAAACCTTATTACCTTTAACAGTTGCTTGCCTAAAACTACTGCTAGAATCC
>JAAYEN010000006.1 GCA_012728775.1 Tissierellia bacterium | reverse complement strand
TTTTTTATTTATATCTTTTCACAATATTTTCACTTAAAAAAATATAAAATTGTGTTTTAAAAAAGTTAGGTGGGTATATATACGCTAGATGGAATTAGCACTCACAAAGGTTGAGTGCTAATAAAGCGAAGGTGATAAAATGTTAGATGCAAGAAAAATAGCGATTCTAACTGAGATTGTGGATTATTATATTGATCATGCGGAACCTATTGGTTCTCGAACCTTATCAAAAAACCCAACCATCGGTTTAAGTCCAGCTACCATAAGAAATGAGATGAGCGATTTAGAAGAGTTAGGTTATTTAACAAAAACTCACATTTCGTCAGGTAGAATACCTTCAGATAAAGCTTACAGAATTTATGTAAACTCTATCTTAGATGACGAAATGAAATTAAATCGAAAATTTATTAATTCCATGAAAAAGGATCTTATTCACGGTAGCACATCGCTAAGAGAATTTTATGAAAGTGCCAACAAGCTACTTTCTCAAAAGACAAATTATATTACTGTCATAATCTCACCTGTTGCTAATTCTTTTACCATTGAGTATGTCAAACTTGAAATGTTAGCTTCAAACAGATTGCTATTAATATTAGTAGGAAGCAGAGGTTCGACTTCATCTTATGTATTAGACAATATTACTTTAAAAGAAGAAGAGTTTCTGATATTAGAAAAAAACCTAATCAGTCTACTAATAAAAAAAGATTTCAATGAATTAAAGAAAGAGCAAGAAAAAATTCCTGATTCAAAACAAAAAGAAATATATTTAAAAGTTTTAGAAATGGCATTAGAATTTTTGGAAGAACAAAACTCCTATAATGTCTTTTTAAATGGAATTGGAAATATATTAAATTTTTGGAGTGGAGATATGGATAATGTTAAAGCTTTAATTGATTTTTTGGAAGATGATAGAAATCTTATTGAGTATAGCTTACAAAGAGAGATTGATAAAATACTTGACATCCGTATAGGAGAAGAAAATGATGATGGGATTTTGCGAGAAACTTCTGTAATAAGTTCTAATTATGCAAATACAACTGGGAATTTGGGGAATATAATACTCATAGGACCAACTAGAATGGACTACAGAAAACTAGCAAATATACTATATAATTTTTCTGTAACACTAAGTGGATTATAATAAAATGTCAGAGGTGATGATGTGCAAGAAAGAGATGAAAAAAAGGTTGATGATTTAGAAGAAATTGAAGATGCCGATTACGTTGTATTGGAAAAGGACTCTAACGACCTAGAAGAAGATGTTAAAGAATCTGATGGCTTAGAAGAAGATGTTAATGAAAGTAAAGATTTAGAAGTAGAAGAGTTAAAAAATCAATTAGTAAGATTATCAGCCGATTTTGCTAATTACAAAAAAAGAACTGAAAAAGAGAAAAAAGAATACGTTGAACTAGGAGTTAGAAAGTTAACCTTAGATTTGCTTCCAGTTCTTGATAATCTGGAGAGAGCACTAAACTCCATTGAAGAATTTGCAAAAGATGATGAAATTTTTAAAGGAATAACTATTATTGACGATCAAATTCTAGAAGTATTAAAAAAGAATGGAATAGAAGTTATTGAAGCAAAAGGGAAAAAATTTGATCCTAATCTTCATCACGCTGTGGCTTTAGTGGAAACTGAAGATGGAGAAAGTGATGAAGTAGTAGATGTATTGCAAAAAGGCTTTAAAATAAATGATATAGTTATTAGACCATCAATGGTTACAGTATCAAAAAATAATTAATTTAATATAGGAGAGATGAAATAATGGGAAAAATTATTGGAATAGACTTAGGTACAACTAACTCAGCTGTTGCTATTATGGAAGGTGGAACAGCAACAATTGTTACAAATGCTGAAGGTAATAGAACTACTCCTTCTATAGTTGCTTTCACAAAAGAAGGAGAAAGACTTGTAGGAGAAACAGCAAAAAGACAAGCTATAACAAATCCAGAAAGAACAATTTCTTCAATAAAAAGAGAGATGGGTTCTGATTATAATATAGAAATAGATGGAAAGAAATATACTCCACAAGATATTTCAGCTATGATTTTACAAAAATTGAAAGCCGATACAGAAGCTTATCTTGGAGAAAAAATTACAGAAGCTGTTATTACAGTTCCTGCTTATTTTACAGACTCACAAAGACAAGCTACTAAAGACGCAGGACAAATTGCAGGACTTGAAGTAAAAAGAATAATCAACGAGCCTACTGCTGCAGCTCTTGCATACGGAATTGATAAAGAAGAAGGACAACATACTATTATGGTATATGACCTAGGTGGTGGTACATTCGACGTATCTATTCTTGAAGTTGGAGACGGAGTTTTTGAAGTACTATCAACTAGAGGAAATAATAGACTTGGTGGAGATGACTTTGACCAAGCATTAATAGATTATATAGCTCAAGAATTCATGAAAGAACAAGGAATTGACTTGAGAAATGATAAGATGAGTTTACAAAGAGTTAAAGAAGCTGCAGAAAAAGCTAAAAAAGAATTATCTTCTGCATTAACTACTAGTATAAATCTTCCATTTATAACTGCAACAGCAGCAGGTCCAGTTCATTTAAACATGGATATAACTAGAGCAAAATTCGATGAATTAACAGATTTCTTAGTTGAAAAAACTGTAGGTCCAGTTAATGATGCTTTAAAAGATGCTGGATTAAAAGCTACAGATATTGAAAAAGTTTTATTAGTTGGAGGTTCTACTAGAATTCCAGCTGTACAAGATAGAGTTAAGAAAATAATAGGAAGAGATCCACAAAAAGACATTAACCCAGATGAATGTGTGGCTATAGGAGCTGCAATCCAAGGTGGAGTTTTAAGTGGAGATGTTAAAGATTTACTATTATTAGACGTTACTCCTCTTTCCCTAGGACTAGAGACCATGGGTGGAGTTACTACTAGACTAATAGAAAGAAATACAACTATCCCTACAAAGAAATCTCAAGTTTTCACTACAGCAGCAGATAACCAAACTGCAGTAGATATTCATATTCTACAAGGTGAAAGGGATATGGCAAGGGATAATATCACTCTAGGTAGATTCCAGTTAGATGGAATAGCACCAGCTAGAAGAGGTGTACCACAAATTGAAGTAACTTTTGATATTGACGCTAATGGTATTGTAAGCGTAAATGCTAAAGATATGGGAACAGGCAAAGAACAAAGCATTAAAATTACAGCATCTTCTAACTTATCAAAAGAAGATATCGATAAGAAAATTAAAGAAGCAGAAATGTATGCAGAAGAAGATAAGAAAAACAGAGAATCCATTGAAGTAAAGAACAATGCTGACTCAGCTGTATATCAAGCAGAAAAAACTTTGTCTGAATCTGGAGATAGTATTGACGCAGAAGACAAATCAAAAATTGAAACTGCAATTGCTGATTTAAAAGCTGTTATCGAAAGCGACGACATAGAAGATATCAAATCAAAAACAGAAAAACTTCAAGAAGCTTTTTACGCAGCTAGTGAAAAAATGTATCAACAACAGCAACAAGCTGAAGCTGGCCAAGAACCAGAAGGCGAAACTGTAGAAGATGCAGATTACGAAGTTGTAGACGAAGAAGAATAATCAAATAAAAAATAATGCAATCATAGCAGACTCTTGGCGTCTGCTATGTTGCTTTATTTTTTTATCTTTATATAATATAATTATTGTAAAGTAATATTAGGGAGTTTTTAATGAGAGATTTTTACGACATTTTAGGAGTGGATAGAAACGCATCCACCAGTGATATTAAAAGAGCATATAGACAACAAGCAAAGAAATATCATCCGGATTTGAATCCTGGGGATGAAGAAGCAGAGCATAAATTTAAAGAAGCTACCTCAGCTTATGAAGTTTTAGTAGATGAGGACAAAAGAAATATCTACGATAGATATGGAGAAGATGGTTTACGTGGAGATATTGGTTCAGGAAGTTACTCAGGCTTTGGAGATATTTTTGAAGACTTATTTGATATATTTGGAGGATTTGGCGGTCAAGCTAGAAGAAATCCCAATGCCCCTACTATAGGTAGCGATATTCAAACCAGAGTTGATATAACTTTTAAAGAAGCCATGTTTGGCGTTGAAAAAGAAGTCAGAATACAAAGAGAAGAGATTTGTAAGACCTGTAACGGAACTAAGAGTGAGAATCCTGATTCAATAAAAACTTGTCCAACATGTCATGGAACTGGAAGTGTAAGAACTGTTACCCAATCATTTATGGGACAAGTAATGCAAACCATGACTTGTCCAGAATGTGGTGGAGCGGGAACAATTGTAGAAGAACCATGTAAAGACTGTAGCGGTTCAGGTAGAGAACATGTTAGAAAAACTATAAAGGTTAATATACCTAAGGGTGTAGATACTGGATCTGTTATAAGTATACAAGGCGAAGGTAATCATGGACAAAATGGTGGACCTGCAGGAGATTTATTAATATTTATTAATGTAGAAGAAGATGAGTTCTTTAAACGAAGAGGGGCGGATCTGTTTATAGAAATCCCGATTTCATATCCTCAGGCAGTTTTAGGCGATAAAATTCAAATTCCTACTATTACAGAAATAGTAGAAGAAAGAATCCCTAAAGGAACTGAGTCAGGACATGTTATAAAGATAAAAGGAAAAGGAGCTCCATTTTTACAAAGAAATGGTCATGGAGACTTATATGCTACATTAAAAATTCATGTGCCTAAAGAAGTAAGTGACGAAGAAGAAGAACTTTTAGAACAGTTAAGCAGCCTTCACGGAAAAGACTTAGAAAAAAATAATAAAAGCTTATTAAGTAAAATAAAGGATTTATTTGACTAATGGATAAATGGACTGAACTTACTATAACAACCGAATATGATAAATGGATTTTATTAGAAAAAGAATTATACAACTATGGGTTTTATTCTTTTGAATTAATAGATCCTAGAATGGACCAAATAGATAATAGAGAAGGCCGTTGGGATTTTTTTGATGAAGAAATCTTTAATGACGTCTATGATGGTATAACAGTTAAATTATACTCCCAAGAAGATTCTAAAGAATTCGAAGAATTACTTCAAACTATTTACGAAGAAGATTTGGGAGAGACTAATCTGCGAGAAATTGATGATGAAGATTGGAAAAATAATTGGAAAAGTTTTTATTCTACTATGGAAATTGGGAATAAGTTTACTATTAAACCCACTTGGGAAGAATATTCAAATAGTGAAAATCGATATGTAATAGAAATAGATCCTGGTATGGCATTTGGAACAGGTGGCCATGAGACGACTAAGATGTGTCTTGAAAGTTTAGAAAAATATATAAAGCCAGGAGATGATGTTTTAGATATCGGTAGTGGTTCAGGAATTCTAGCGATTGCTTCTAAGTTTTTAGGTGCAAAAACTGTTATTGGAACAGATCTAGATGAAAAAGCTGTAGAAATCGCAAAGGAAAATGCCAAGCTAAATGATGTGGATATTGAGTTTAAAGTGAGCAATCTATTTTCTAATGTTGAAGACATTGTAGATGTTATAGTTTCCAACATAGTTGCTGAAATTTTAGTTTTACTTCTTGATGATATAAAAAATCATTTAAAACCAGGGGGATATTTTATTTCTTCTGGTATTATTGAAGAAAGGTCTAAGCTAGTAGAGGATGCTCTTGAAAAAAACAATCTAGAAATTATTGAAAAAACTATAGATAATCAATGGGTTTCCTTAGTAGGGAGGTTGAGGGATGCATAGAATTTTTGGACAAGATACAAATGTCGATGGAGAATTATTTATAATACCTGAAGATGATCAGTTTCATTTGGACAAAGTTCTTAGGTTCAAAAAGGGAGAAGTTTTTGAAGCAGTTGTAGGAAATAAAATTTATGAATTAATATATATAAATTCTGAAACTGCCAAGATAATATCTCATTCAAAAATCCAAATAGATACAAAACCCAATATCAATTTATTTTTTGCTATTCTAAAGGGAGATAAAACTGATTTTGTACTCCAAAAATGTACGGAAATAGGTGTGACTAACTTCTATCCCATGATTACAATGCGAACTATTCCAGATATCCGGGGAAAAGAATTCGACAAAGTAGGAAGATGGCAAAGAATTGTAAATGATGCTAGTAAGCAATCTAAAGGGAAATATATTCCCAAAGTTCATTATCCAATAGAAATATCAGAGGTATTTAATCACATATATAGAAATGATTTTTCAATTGTACCCTACGAAGAGGAGAAGACTACGACAATAAAAGAAGCTTTGGATAAATATAGAGGCGGTGACATAAACATTATAATAGGGCCCGAGGGCGGTTTTGAACTAATTGAAATAATGACATTAAACAAGGTAGGCGTAAAGTCCGTTTCCTTGGGTGAAAAGATATTGAGAGCAGAAACTGCAGCTATGGTAGCTTTATCTAATGTAATTTATGAACTTGAATTATAATAAAGTAAAACTTTACACATTAGGTTGTAAAGTTAATCAGTATGAGACTGAAGCTATTTCAGAAATTTTTGAAGAAGCTGGTTATGAAATAGTGGATGAAGAATTTGCGGATATATATGTAATCAACACATGCACTGTAACTAGTCTGTCAGACAGTAAATCTAGGCAGATAATAAGAAAGTTCAAAAGAACTAACCCAGACTCTACTGTTGTGGTTATGGGATGCTATTCTCAAGTAGCAGATAAAGATGTGGAAAAAATTGAAAGTGTAGATGTTATAATTGGAACCACTGAAAGAAATGAAATAGTAAATTTAGTAGAAGAATTTCAAACTACTGGTCAAAGAATCAATATAGTAAGAGATATAACTGGAGATCGAACTTTTCAGCCTATTGATATAACAAATCTCAGAGATATGACCAGAGCTTATTTAAAAGTTCAAGATGG
>JAAYEN010000072.1 GCA_012728775.1 Tissierellia bacterium | reverse complement strand
TATTTATATGGATATCTTTTACCGTGGAAGAAAGTCTTGAGGAAAAGAAGTTTTCTAAATTCAGAAAAATATCTTTTGTTTATTCATCAGCTTTATTATTATTTGTACTGACCAATGATTTACATAATTTAGTTTTTAAATTTCACGATAACTATGATGATTATAGTTTCAATTACATTATGGTAGCTATTTTTTTGCATTATTTATTTTCTATTTTCTTATCTTTTGGAATTTTAATAAAAAAATCAATTAAAATGCCTAAACGTAAACAATTAGTAATTCCTTCGATATTAATATTATCATTATTAATTTATATTATTATTTTCAATATTTACCTAAATAATAAAATCGCCGTGGAACTAACTAAGGCGGTGTCTATTTTTGTGATTTTAATTTCTTTATTTTCTATGCGGTTTGGATTAATTCCTATAAACCGAAAGCATATTCCAATTTTTCAAAAATCTACAATATCCCTAGAAATTAGGAATAATGATGACGAAATAGTATTAAAATCTCAAAGAGAAAAAAATTATGAAAAATTTATATTAAAAAGAAAACCTATTAAAGGTGGGTATTCTATATGGTATGAAGATCTTACCTTCCTAGATAGCTTATTTAAAAAAGAAGAAGAACTTACAAAAAGGCTCGAAGAAAATATAGAGATACTCACAAGACGTTACGAAGTAGAAAAGAATCTGGAAACTTTGTCCAAAAAAGAAGAATTGCAAAAAACAGTAGAAGATACTATTCAAGACGATTTGGTACAATTAGATAAAGAAATAAAATTATTAGATAGCCTAGATAGCAAAGAAAGAAAAGAAAAATTGAAAATTCTAGCTTTAGAATTTGTTAGATTAAAGTATATTTCTAATCTATTAATTTTATCCCTTACGGATAATAAAATAAAAGGGGAAGATTTGTTAATATATTTCAATTCTTTGTGTAAAATAGTAAAGAACGTAGGAATTAACTGTAATATTTATAACAATAAAGACGGAAATCTTACATTTGTTGTGGCTAATAAAATGTTAGATTGGTTTGTAGAGTCTTTGATAAATTCCATTGGTACTCAAAAAGAAATAAGTTGTATAACATACTTTGACGAATATCAGTCTACTTTGATGCTATATACAGACAAAGAAAAAATTGATTTCAATCCATTTCTTCCAAGTTCTAATACCATAAAAAAATCCAGGGTTTCTCAAGACGAAATAAAAGTCCAAGAAAATGAATTTTTGTATAAAGGCACCATGAAGATAAGGCAGGTGATACTATGATTTATTACTTGCCAAATGAAATTAGATTATTTGCATATGTTTTAATGTTACTGGGCTTGCTGCTTCAAGGTCAAATGGTTGTTTTGGAAAAATTTCGAATTAGTTCAATTTCAGACAAATTGAAAGAAGGAATGTTTTTATTTGCCCAGTTAATGCTAGTGACCTTGGCTACATATAATTTGAGCAATATGAACAATCTTGGAATTGCCTATTATTTTAAATACTCCGTAATGCTCTACCCAATATTTCTATTAATATTTTTAAGGACTCTGATAAAAGGTTTCGCAACCTTAAAAAAAATGAACCGAGAATTAACCTCATTTTCCGTCTTGGAATCCATAGACACTTTGGATTCTGGTCTAATTATTTATGAAAATGATGGACAAATCATATTAATAAATGAAAAAATGAAGGAAATTATTAATATTTTATTTTCTAAAAACTATAGAAATGGAAATCAATTATGGACAGATATAAGTAATTATCCTTATATAATAAAAAATGAAAAAAATAAGGTCCTAATTAGACAAAATAATATAACCTACGAATTCTCCATCAATCCGTTACATACTCAAGGCAAAAAATATAAAGAAGTAATAGTATATGATATTACAAAAATATATAATCAATTAGGGGTCTTAGAAAAAATAAACAGTGAATTAGAAGATTCCTATAAAGACGTAGACAAAATGTTAAAAGAAGTCAATAAAATTGTAGATATTGAGGAAAAACTTCGTATAAAAGTTTACTTACATGATACATTAGGGTCTCAATTTACATTGCTTAGAAGTCTAGTTGATAATTATGATAAATACGATGGAAATCTAGAATTAATAAAGCCTTTGGAAATTTTAGAAAATTTAAAAAAAGATCCAGAAAAATCACCAGATGAAACCCTAGATGAAATCAGAGATTTTTTTAGAAACATTGGAATCCAAATAAAAGTGACAACTGAAAAAATTTTCCCAAAGGATATTTCAAATATATTTGCTCTAATAGCTATTGAATCCATCACAAATGGAGTAATACACGGAGATGCTAAAAAATTCTTTATAAATTACTATGAAGAAGGAGAATATTATGTAGTAAAAATAGAAAATGATGGAATACCTGCCAAAGAAAAAATAATTGAAGGTGGCGGAATAAAAGGGATGAAATATAGGCTAAAACCATTCAATGGAATTTTAGAAGTCCAAGGCGAGAAACCCTTTACAATTTATGCAAAAATAAAAAAGCATAATTAATAAAAATGCCCAGGAAATACTGACACGATGAATTCGTTCGGGATATTTCTGGGCATTTATTTTATTCTTCTGGTATAAAAAAATCATTTGCTAACATAAACTTCATTAGTTCTCTTGCGTTATCTACACCTACTTTTACAAATATTCTAGATGTTATGGTCTTAACAGAATTAGGACTTATTCCCAATTGTTCAGAGATTTCCATTCTAGTTAAACAATTACAGCATATTAACCTGGCGACTTCTTTTTCTCTGTTAGAAAGTGAAATATCTGATCTAGAAAATTGATTGGATTCTTCCGGCCAAATATTTTCACCTGCCATCGTCGCCTCGACTACATTATATAGATTCGTAATAGTATCAGATTTATATAAAAAGCTATCTATTTTTCCTGAATGCGCCTCAGCTATAAAATTAGATTCAGGTATTCCCGTCATTAAAATGACCTTTATGTGAGGATAGTCTCTTTTTATTTTTGTTCCTGCTATTATACCACCGTAATTCCCATCATCAGTACAAATATCTAGTAATGCCACATCTACTCCCAGCTCAAAACAAATAGAAGGAGCTAAGCTAGCATCTGTTATAGAAGCTACTACTTTGTACTTTTCACTATCATTAAAATACTCCGTTAAGAGTTCTTTAAGGAAATTGTCATTTTCTACTATCAACATCTTATACACAATGATCAACCCCTTTGAAAGTCAAACTTTTCACTTTTATTTTAATATATAATTTTATTTTACGCAATAAAGATATTTATATGGGGAAATTACATTTTT
>JAAYEN010000227.1 GCA_012728775.1 Tissierellia bacterium | reverse complement strand
ATTAATTTCTCTTTCAAAAATTTTTTCCTCCTTTGACTTTTTTCTCAAATCTACTATAATAATATTAAATTCTATGATATTATTGTAGTATAGAACTATTTAATGTCTATCGCAATATTGACAAAAAATATAAGTATATTGCGAAAGGAGGAAAAATGCAAGTTTATAATGTTAGAATATCCAACAGCGCACAAGAAATGACTCGCCATGGAGATTTACTCTTTCCTATTGGTGTTTATAACACAGATTTAAAAAAAAATGTAATGGGATATATGCCCCTTCACTGGCATGATGAAGTCCAATTTGCTTTAGTAATAAAAGGTAGCGTAAATTTCACTTTGAATAACGAGCAATTTATAGTACCAGAAGGTGATGGGATATTTATAAATTCTGGAATCCCTCATTCTGCTAAGCCCATTAACGATGAAGATTCTCAATATATTTGTATAGATATAAGCCCCTATTTTTTAGCAGATAGAAGCTTTATTATATTTGAAAAGTATGTAGATAGACTTTTAATATCCGTATCCCAAATTTTATTTAATAAGAATATTGATTGGCAAAAAAATGTTTTAAAGAAAATCCAAAAAATATACGATGAATATGTAGAAGAAAAAAATGGTTTTGAAATAACTATTAAAATTACTATTCTGGAAATACTAAGAGAAGTAATGTTAAATCACGAATCTGGAAATATGGACGATAACAATATTAACTACAATAGAACCTCAGATGAAAGGATAAAAAACGTCCTGAACTATATACATAAAAATTACCAACAAAGAATCAAACTAGACGATATAGCCGATGCATCTAATTTAAGTCGTTCTGAATCCTGTAGATTTTTTAAAACTATGACAGGGCAAACTCCCTTTGAATATTTGTTGAATTATAGAATAAATGCCAGCTTTAAAATACTCAGAGAAACTGACTTACCTATAACAGAAGTAGCTCAAGAAGTAGGATTTGGAAGTGTAAGCTATTTTATCGAACAATTTAGAAAGATGACTAAAATAACCCCGCTACAATTTAGAAAATCCAGCTTCACTGAAAATGAATAATATAAATGTAAAAAGCGAGAAACCTTGAAATAAAGTTTCTCGCTTTTTTTATAAATCAAAACTGCCATATTTTGGTACAGTATTTTTGAATTCTTCGTCTATTTCGTTTCTAAATTCCTCATCAGTCAATATTTCATACCCAACAGATGCCAAAGATTTAGCCGCTTTGATACCCATTTCTTGGGCGTATTCTGATATAGCAGCTTCAGTAAATTCTATGGCATGGGAATTGATATTTTCATCTGTGATTTTAAAATACTCATGAATCGCAGGCATTAATAATGACACATTTCCAATATCTGAAGAGCCCACCTTTTTGTTAGGATCAGGATAATTTACCTCCTCACCTTGAGCTTCCATGTGACGTTTAAAAGCTTCTCCCATAATTAGATTAGGATAACGCTCTGCATAAGGTTTTCCAATATCCAGCTCCCCTCTCGCACCAGTCAGTTTTTCCACACTTTCAACTATGTTTTTAAAATGCTTGACTACTATTTTCAAATCTCCCAAAGTTCTTGCCCTAATAGTAAAATGACTCTCTGCATAATCAGGAATTATGTTAGAAGCAGTTCCACCCTTGATAATTATGCCATTGATATTTGTACCCGTAGGAAATAATCCTCTCATGGTATCAATATTATTAAAGGTTTGAATAACAGCTTGAAGAGCATTTATGCCAAATTCAGGAGCTGCCGAATGAGCAGAAACTCCATAAAATTTAAGGCCAACACTAGAAATTGCAAGCCCACCACGATGAACTAAATTTTCAGTAGAAGGATGGGTCATTAAAGAATAATCTATATCGCCAAAATCCCCCGATTCAATTAACAAGACTTTACCCCCACCGCCTTCCTCTGCCGGAGTTCCCATTAATACAATTTCCCCAGGAATTTCGTCCATAAATTTACTCAAAGCAATTGCCGCACCAGCGGAAACCATGGCGATTAAATTATGACCACAAGCATGACCAATTTCAGGAAGAGCGTCATACTCCGCTAAAAAAGCAACTCTAGGACCAGCTTTTTTTCCCTTATACCTAGCCTTAAAAGCAGTTTCCATTCCCCCAGAATTATCTTCAATTTCAAAATCATGCTTTCTAAGCAATTCCTTTATAAACCCAGAAGACTTATATTCCCCAAAAGAAAGCTCGGGATTTTCATGAATATCCTTACTAAGTTGTAATAATTCCCCTTTAATATTATCAACTTCATTAAAAATTTTATCTAACATTTTTCTCCTTTTTGTTTAAAATAAATGACAAGACACTAAATGTCCTGGCTCAACTTCTTTTTCCTCTGGAAATTTTTCTAAGCATATGTCCTTAACGAATGGGCATCTATTACTAAAATAACATCCCTTTGGCAAATTAATTGGGCTTGGAATTTCACCTTTGGCTTCTACCTTATCCACTAAAATTTCTTCATTTATTGTCGGTATGGAAGAGA
Source organism: Tissierellia bacterium (assembly GCA_012728775.1). Next base: position 11,521 of record JAAYEN010000227.1, on the reverse strand, counting down.
GAAGAAGCTTTGTATATGGATGAAGTGGATTGTCAAATAAGTCATTTTTACTAGCTTTTTCTACGATTTTCCCTAAATACATTACCCCTATTTCATCACTTATATGTTTAACTACTGACAAGTCATGGGCGATAAATAAATATGACAAGTCGAATTCATTTTTTAAATCCATAAGCAAGTTTAAGATCTGAGCCTGTATGGAAACATCTAGAGCAGAGACTGGCTCGTCTGCTATAATTAACTTTGGTTTTACTGCAAGTGCTCTTGCCACTCCAATTCTTTGTCTTTGTCCACCACTAAATTGGTGAGGATATCTAGAGACTTGCTCAGAACGTATTCCAACTGTTTCTAACAATCTCAACGCTTCAGCTTCAATTTCGTTTTTAGACATATCCTTATTATGAAACAATAATGGCTCCATCACTATATCTTTAACTGTATATCTCGGATTTAATGATGCATAAGGATCTTGGAAAATCATCTGCATATTTTTCCTGAATTCTAATGCTGCTTTTCCTTGTTTATTAGTAATATCTTCTCCATTAAAAACTATAGATCCCTTTTTAGGCTCTAGGAGTTTTATTATAGTTCTAGCAACTGTGGATTTACCACAACCACTTTCTCCAACTAAACTAAAAACAGAACCCTTTTTTATTGTAAAATTTACACCATTTACAGCATGGACCTTTTTTTCATCTTTTATAATTTTTCCAGATTGAATTTTATAATTTTCTAATATACCTTTAGACAATACAAAGTGCTGATGTAAGTCTTTTACCTCCAAAATATTAGTCATTTCTACCTCCATTTAAGGGAAAGTGGCATGCAACATAATGATCAGAGGAAATTTCTCTTTTTATAGGTTGTTCCAATTCACAAATTTCTCTTTTGTACTTACAACGTGGCGCAAAATAACAGCCTTTAGGTAAGTTAAACATATTAGGAACTATTCCTTCTATTGTATCAAGTCTTTCTTTTTCATCTTTAAATCTAGGTATAGAATTTAATAAACCTTCTGTATAAGGATGATAACTATTACTTATTACTTCATCAGTTTTTCCTTGTTCTACAATTTTGCCACAATACATTACTATAATATCATCTGTAACTTCTGATACTACTGCCAAGTCATGGGTTATTAGTATAAGAGATCTTTCATCTTCATTAACCAAATTTTTTAGTAATTTTAATATCTGTGCTTGTATCGTAACGTCTAGGGCAGTGGTTGGCTCGTCTGCAATTATAAGCTTTGGGCTTAGGGCTATGGATATTGCAATAATAACCCTCTGTCTCATACCACCACTTAATTCATGGGGATAACTTCCTAGTCTATCCTCCGCATTTGGAATACCAACACTTTTAAGTAATTCTATACATCTAGAATGTCTTTCTTTTTCATTTAAATCGCTATGGAGCTTCAATACTTCTTCCATTTGCTCTTTTATTGTAAATAAAGGATTTAAAGATGTCATAGGATCTTGAAATATCATGGAAATATCTTTTCCTCTAACTTTTTCAATTTCTTTATCTGTTTTCTTTAAAAGATCTTCTCCATAAAATATAACTTCCCCTTCGACTATTTTGCCAGGGCTGTCTACTAATCTAATTAGTGAAAATCCTGTTACAGATTTTCCACCTCCGGATTCTCCTACAATTCCTAATATTTTACCTTTGTCTAAAGAAAATCCCACTCCGTCCACTGCTTTTACAGTTCCTTTAAATGTGTGGAAATGTGTTTTTAAGTTTTTAACTTCTAAAATTTTTTCTGACATATTCCACCTCTATTTTAACCTTGGATTTAGCTCGTCTCTTAAAAAATCACCTAAGAGATTAATGCCAAATACAATTAACATAATATACAAACCAGGGAAGAATGAAACCCACCAAAGACCACTAAACATAACATCAAATCCATTTTTTACAAGTAATCCCAAGGAAGGTTTACTTATCTCAACCCCTACACCTAAAAAGCTAAGTGTAGCTTCAGTTAATATAAATGAACCTACTTGAATAGTTGAAAGTACTACTACTGAAGTTAAAACATTTGGTAGAATATGTTTGAACATTATAATCCTATCAGGAAGACCAATAGTTCTTCCAGCATCAACATATTCTTTATTTTTTACTCCCAATACTTCTCCTCTAACGGTTCTAGCATAGCTTACCCATCCTACGAGAATTAAGGCAAAAATTATCTTATCGATTCCCCTTCCAAAAATAGTCATTATAAAAATTGCTAATAATGTAGTGGGAAAGGATAGCTGTATATCGATTATCCTCATAATAATATCGTCAATAATTCCCCCATAATAACCAGATATCAATCCTAATACTGTCCCGATTATACATGAAATTGACATGGCAGTTATTCCTATAAATAAAGAAATTCTACTACCATAAACTATAGCACTAAAAATATCTCTACCTTGTGTATCAGTTCCTAATAGAAATTCAGTACTTCCTCCTTCTGCCCAAAATGGAGGTAGATAAGAATTAGAAATTGATAATTCAGCCATATTGTACGGGTCTTGGGGCGTAAAATTAGGTCCTATAATTGCAACTATTACTGTAGTTAAGAAAATTATGGTTCCGATTATGGCAGGTAAATTATGCTTAAAATTATATAACATCTCTGATTTTAAAATTCTTCCTAGAAAACTAGGCTTTCCTTGAGTCTTTACGTTATCCATTTTTTCACCTACCTAAATCTATTCTTGGGTCTATTATTACATAAATAATATCCACAAGCATATTAATAAATACAAACATAACAGCAACAATAAGTAAGTACGATACGATTATGGGTTTATCAGCACTATATATGGAATCTATTAGCAATTTCCCCATACCAGGCCAAGCAAATATCGTTTCTGTTATAGTAGTAAATGCAATCAAATTCCCAATTTGCAATCCAAAAACAGTAACAACAGGTATTAATGTGTTTTTTAAAGCGTGCTTGAATAATACATCTCTCCTAGATACTCCCTTTGACCTAGCATATTTAACATAGTCTTGGCGCATATTTTCTAGCATTCCTGCTCGAGTTAATCTAATTATGGTAGCAATATTGGCTAATGACAATGTTATAGAAGGTAAAATTATATGTTTTATCCCATTAGCTGTGAATAAACTACTGGAAATACCCAAAACAGTTGCCACTTCACCTCTTCCAGAAGGAGGCAACCATCCCAATTTTATAGAAAATAAAAATATCATCATAATTCCTAACCAAAATGAAGGTAAAGAAATTCCCAAAATTGAAAAAGTCATTATTAATTTACTTCTGGCTTTTTTAGGATAAGCTCCTGAGTAAACTCCTAAAACAATTGAAAGAATACCAGTTATCACTGCAGACACTATTACCATTTCTACAGTTGCAGGAACTCTTTCTAAAATAACCTTCATCGATGGTTGGTAGTAACGATATGATGTTCCAAAATCTCCTTTTAATACATCTTTTAAAAAAATACCATACTGGATATGGATCGGCTTATCTAGACCTAAATACTCCCTTGCAGCTTCAATCTCAGCTTGAGTAGCATTTTCAGGTACCATAAGGGAAACTGGATCTCCAATTAAACTCGATAATACAAATACAATTATAGAGACTATTAATAATACCAGTATAGCTTGTACAAACCTTCTAATAATAAACTTAAACATTATTCACCTCTAATAGAAAAGCCTTTTACAAGGCTTTTCTATGAATGTCTTATTTAATAACTTCTATATCCCAAGCGTAAATGTATTTGCTAATTCTTGGAGTGTAATTTATTCTAGAATTAGTTGCAAACAAGTCTTGCTCAAAATGAATAGGAATATATGCCACATCATCAGATGCAAGTTGCCATACTTCTTTTATTATTTTGTCTCTTTCTTCAACTTCTTTAGTTTCATAAGCTTTGTTAATTAGACTATCTATTTCTTCATTTAGATAAAATCCTCTATTAACTCCACCAAATCCTTCAACCACTGGACCTTCAGGATTGTGACTATATAATAAATCTGTTGCCAAAGATAGACCTTCTCCAGTACTATCTGACCAGCCTGTCATTAAGAAATGAGTAAGTTGTCCCATAGGATTAGTATTTCTAATGAATGTGAAAAATACATTTCTAGACATTAAGTTTAGATGCACTTTGATTCCAACTTTTTCTAAATATCCTGCTATGGCTTGTGCCACATCTGCATCATTTACATATCTGTCATTAGGAGCATCTAACGTAATCTGGAATCTATAACCTTCCAATTCACCAGATGTTTGTACAGGATATCCTGCTTGATCTAATAATTCATTTGCTAGATCTGGATTATACTCAGGAACTTTTATATCTGGATTGTATCCAACATAATTTTCTGGACAATAAGTAGCTGCTGGCTCTGAAAAACCATTCATTACTTTATCCGAGATTTCTTGAGTATTAATTGCGTGATACATTGCCTGTCTAACTTCAAGTTTTTGGAAAGGATTGCTTCCGTCTGGAGAAATAATTGGATTTTCAGAATCAGGACTTGGATTGTCTGTCCAACCTTCCATGTTTAAATAGATATTTCTTAAACTTGGTTGTTGAATTATTTTGATCTCTTGATTCGTTTTTAATATCTCAACGTCTCTAACAGGAACGTCTACAATTAAATCCACAGCATTAGTCATTATGTTCGCAGTTCTAGTAGCTGCATTGATAATTGGTTTATAAGTTACTTTTGTTACTTGAGGTTTTTCTCCCCAATACTCTTCGTTTCTAACAAAAACAATTCTGTCTTCTTTAACGTGTTCTTCTAACCTATATTTTCCAGTTCCGTTGGGGTTTAATGCAACATAGTCTTCACCTTGACCATCAAATGTTTCCTTATCCATAATAGTTAAATCTTTAATTTTAGTTAAGAATATAACATCTGGCGTGCTAGAATGAATAATTACTGTGTAATCATCAGGCATTTCATAGCTTGCTACTGTTGCAAATACATTTCCATACTTAGAAAATGGCTCTTTTGCTCTATCAAAAGAGAAGATTACGTCTTCAGCTGTGAAGTCGTTACCATTATGGAATTTAACTCCCTCTCTCAATTTAAAAGTCCAAGTCATTAAGTCATCACTTAATTCCCAACTTTCTGCCAATCCAGGTAACAAATCCATATCTCTACCGGTTAAAATTAGAGATTCATACATATGATGTAAAACAGCATTTGAAATGGTTTCATTATATACATATGGATCCATGGATAATGTATCCCCTGCCAAGCCCACAACTACTTCTGCGTTAACATCTCCAGCAGCTTCTTCGGATGTAGATGGTTCAGATGTAGCCGGCGTTTCTGCTTCAGTTTTCGTATCTGTTTCTTGTGCGGGAGCTTGGGTTTGGTTTGAGCCACAAGCAAATAGCATACCTAAAACTAATACCAAAACTAGTAATACTAACAAATTTCTTTTCATATTTTCCCATCCTTTTTGCAAATAGTAAATAATCTACCATTGCTTTATATTTTATATAATCAGATTTGAAATGTTTTAGTATCAATATGTATTCTTTATACCGAACAAATCTATCCGTATATAACATTGTTAATATTGTAGATAATAAAAATTTATATAATAATGAAAAAATTGCTAAATCTTTAATGATAATGTATCACAGTGCTTACTGTTAATCAATTTGATAGTTTAACAGATGTACTATAATTATCATAATAATTACTTTAAGATGATAAAATTAATTATTTTTGGTTTTTTTACATTTAAAATTACTTAAAGTATAGAAAATCCTTTCATATAGATTTATTAATGGATTACATATCAAAATTAAAAAGCCCTTTCGAGCTTTTTAATTTTTCTACTATATGGAATTTGGTAGGTGTAAAATTTTGCATTAGTTGTGGTTTTGTAAAACAAATGGATTTTTATCAATATTATTTTCTACCAAATCTAGTAGCTTTTATTTATTTTTGGATTTGTATGCTATTGCTTTTTTGGGACATATAGTTTGGCAGTTTGTACATTGGAAACAAAGAGATTCGTCAATGATTGCCTTTTTTTGTTCATTTACTTCCACTGCAGCTGAAGGACAAACTCTCTCACATAAAGTACATCCATTGCAAGTTTCTTCATCTACTCGTTCTGATTTCCAAGGGCTTTTAGAAAATAATTTTTGTACTACTCCAAAGGGACAAATCAAATTATGAAAAATGAAAGGCTTATACCTTAAAGTTATTATTACTGAAAGAGCTACCCAAATTAGTAATACTGGAATATTTTTTCCTAAAAATCTTTTTCCTACTATCATCAAAAATAAGCTAAAAATCAGTGTTATCCATCCGAACTTTCCGGAAGCTAACCACTTAGGTGGATCCTTTTTTTGGATTTTTAATTTCAAAGAAAGCCATTCTGTAGGAATCATCACCGTGTTCATTGGACATACATATCCACAATATATTCTTCCAAATCCAACGGCAAGTAGTAAAGTTGCTGCAAAAAGTATGAGCCATAGATTCATCTTACCTATAAAAATTAAAAAGAAAAATGCTGTTAAAAATACTGCTCTTATAGCTGTAATCATAAAATAAATTTACCTCCCAAAATTTGATATATTATGATTTTACCGATATAATTTTAAAAAAGGTGTTACCATGGTAACTAAAGGAGTTTTTTATCAAAAATAAAATTGAAAATTTAAAAAATATACAATTATTAAAACAGTTATCATCGAAGGAGATAGAAGAAAATATTTCAAAGGGGAATTTCGTTATTAAATCCTATGAAAAAGACTCTATCCTTCATTTTGATGGAGAAAAATGCCAAAATCTAGAAGTGATTCTCTATGGAAAAATAGTAATAGACAGTATTGATGTGGATGGAAATCTATTGAATATTTCAGACTTCTACGGAAATGAAATTATCGGAGGAAATTTGATTTTTTCAAAAAATCCTTACTATCCTATGACTATTACAGCTAAATCTGATGCAAAAGTTTTGGAGATAAATAAGCAAACTCTTTTTAATATAATGATAAATAACCAAGAATTCTTGGCAGAATTTTTGGATCTGATTTCCTACAATGCTATGATTTTAGGAAATAGAATAAAGTTCTACTCTAAAAAAACTATTCGAGAAAGTCTATTAAATTATTTGGAAACTGAAAGACGAAGGCAAAAGTCTAATAAGATTCTTTTAAATATTACAAAAAAAGAACTTGCAGAAAAATTAGGTTTCCAGAGAACTTCCCTTTCTAGAGAACTAGCAAAGATGAAAAAAGATGGAATTATAGAATTTGATAAGAATTCTATTTCATTATTATAATTTAAAAATTAATTAAAAGCCCTGAATAGGGGCTTTTAAAACTGCTAGTAAGGTCTCCATATCATTCTTTTTCGAGTACCTTCGGGCCGACGGGCCATAAACGCTCGAAAAAGAATGATATTCCGACCTTAATAAAGTGTTTCTCATCACTCAGAAAAGCTCTAAACAGGGCTTTTTTTAATGAAATTTTATAAATTCCCAAAAATAAATTATTATTTTACCCTTTTAAAAGAATATTACAACTTAACGAAAAATTTAGAATTATATTTATACAATTCTTACATTACGCAGGAAAACGATTTAACTTAATATAATATTACTACTATTATTAATTCTAAATTGGAGGTGAGTTAAATAATAGAATTATTAGAAAGGGGAATGAAAAAAATGGATGTTTCTAAAGAAGTTAGTAAATATGTTGAGGAACTAACTATGTTAAGAAGACATTTTCATATGTATCCAGAATTAGGATTTCAAGAATTTAAAACTCAAGATTACTTAATAAATTATCTAAAAAATTTAGGTCTAAAGCCTAAAAAAATGGCTAAAACTGGAGTTGTAGCTTTACTTGAAGGAAGTGAGCCTGGAAAAACTGTTCTTTTAAGGGCAGATATGGACGCTCTTCCTGTATGTGAAGAAAATAGTTTTGATTTTAAGTCCAGTAAAGAAGGCGTTATGCACGCTTGTGGTCATGATGCCCATATGGCAATGTTACTTGTGGCCGCTAAGGTTTTAACTGAAAATAAGGATCAGTTAAAGGGAAATGTGAAATTCGTATTCCAGCCCAATGAAGAAGATGCTGGTGCGTATTTAATGGTAGAAGAAGGGGTTTTAGAAAACCCTAAAGTTGATGGAGCCATGGCAATACATATTTGGTCTCCTATTGAAACTGGCAAGATGAGTATTCAAGAAGGTCCTGTAATGGGAGCTATGGATATTTTCAAACTGGAAGTTCTAGGTAAAGGAGGACATACTGCTCTACCACAAGAAGCTATCGATCCAATTTTAATTGCATCTCAAATAGTTGTTGGAACTCAAGCTATTCAAACTAAAGAAATTAACGTATTAACTCCTACTATTATAAGTTTTGCAAAATTTAATGCTGGAACTGCTTCTAATATTATTCCGGAAAAAGTAACTATGGAAGGAACCATTAGATACCTTTACAAGGGGGATAATGACTCTTTGGAAAAACCTTTGGCGAGGTTTGAAAGGGTTGTGGATGGAATATGTAAAACATATGGCGCTAATTACAATTTAGAGTTTACTCCTAGTAATTTTGTTGTGGATAACGATCCTAGTATTGCTCAAATTGCTAGAGAAAATGCTGTAGAGCTAATTGGTGGAGAAAATTTAGTTCCTTACCAAACTATGGCTGGGGAAGATTTTTCTGAATTTGGTAGGGAAATTCCATCTTGTCTATTCTTTGTAGGTTCTGGAAATAAGGAAAAGGGCACCGATTATCCTCATCATCACCCTAAGTTTAATATCGATGAAGATGCTCTAATATTAGGTGTCAAGATGCACGTAATGAACACATTAAAATTTTTAAATGGATGAAAAGGAGGACTCTATGGAAAATTTAAAAAAAATTGACGGCATTATTGCAAAAATAGAGGCTGTTTTCCTTTCTACTAGTATTATTACAATGACGATTTTACTAGTTGGAAATGTTATCGCAAGAAAGATTTTCAACTCTTCATGGACTTTTGCTGAAGAGGTTGGACAGTTACTTGTTGTAGTTTGTACTTTTATGGGATTAGGCTACGCTGTAAGAACTGGTGAACATGTTAATATGACGGCTATTACTGATACTGTTCCTAAAAATATAAAGAAAATGTTAGTTATAATAATTTCTGCTTTATCTATGATTACTATGTTTTATTTTGCATATTTGGGTTTTAAATACTCAAATATTGTACTACAAAGTGGAAGGGTTACTCCAGCTTTAGAGTTTCCTAGATTTATAGTTACAATGTTTATGCCTATTGGGTTCTTATCGGGTGGAATCAGATATCTAATTAATTTAATCATTAATTTAAGCCACAAAGATGAAGTTTATACTGGTAATTTGGCTCCAGATGCTGAACTTTCTGAAGAAAAAATAGGATACTAAGAAAGGAGGAATAGAATGATTGCTACGTTATTAATTATACTTTTTGTATTATTATTCTTGGGTGCTCCTTTGATGCTTGGATTACTTCTAAGCTCTTTTGCTGCTATCCAGTTGTTTATGCCTGATATTGATCCACTATGGCTTACACAACAAATTACTGGTGGTGTAGAATCTTTTACACTTTTAGCTGTTCCCATGTTTATTTTTGGGGCTGACATTATGGCAACTGGTCAGACTTCCAATAGACTTCTAGATTTAATAAATTCCTTTGTTGGCCATATAAAAGGTGGTCTTGCTATAGGAACTGCTGCTACTTGTACTTTCTTTGGTGCTATTTCAGGCTCTACTCAAGCTACGGTAGTTGCAATTGGTAGACCGATGTATGCTAGAATGGTAGAAAAAAATTATGGAGTTTCTGAAACTCTTGCACTTATTATAAATGCTGCTAATATCGCATTATTAATACCTCCAAGTGTAGTAATGGTAATGTACGGTGTTGTTACTGGTGCATCTGTTGGAGAGTTGTTTATTGCTGGAATTGGTCCTGGATTATTAGTGCTTTTATTCTTCGCAGTTTATAACTACTTTGATGCAAAGAGAAAAAACACTCCAGTTGATGAAAGAGCTGATTGGCCACAAAGATTAGAAGCCTTTAAAAGAGCTTTACTTCCACTGGGTTTTCCTGCAATTATAATTGGTGGTATTTACTCAGGATTTTTCAGTCCCACTGAGGCTGCAGCTGTTTCTGCTGTATACGCAATGATACTTGAAATTGTCATTTTCAAATCAATCACTATTAAAGACATTGGCAAAATTGCACTATCTTCTGGAGTTGTAACTTCTGTAGTATTCGTATTGGTAGCTGCTGGTAATGCATTTGCGTGGATGTTCTCCCTTGGTAGAGTTCCTCAAATGATTACAGCATCACTATTAGGCCCTGATGCTGGAGCTATTAAAGTACTTGCAATGGCTAGTTTATTCTTCTTTGTTGCTTGTATGTTTGTAGACCAATTAGTTGCAATAATTATACTTGCTCCTATGTTTGTTGGTCCTGCGGCTGCAGCTGGTGTGGATCCTATTCATTTAGGAATTATCGTAACTCTACAATGTGCTATTGGTTCAGCTACACCTCCATTTGGATGTAATATATTTACAGCTTCGGCAGTGTTTAAAAAACCATACTTAACAGTAATTAGAAAGACGATGCCTTATTTCGTAATGTACTTTGTAATAAGTGTTATTATGATTTTCTTCCCACAGATAGCACTGTTTTCTAGAAATCTGTTATTCTAAGGAGGATATAAATGAAAAACATAAAAAACAAATTAATTTTACTTATATTACTAGCTCTTTCTCTAACGGTAATGTCTGGTTGTAGTGGAACTGCTTTAGGAGATGATGTAACGGTTTGGAGATTTGGGCATGAAGAAACTCCTGGTTCTATCCAAGATATATATTCCTTTGAGTTTAAAAGACTCGTGGAAGAAAGATCCAATGGAGATATCCAAGTTGAAATTTACAGAGCTGGTGAAATCGGAGAAGTAACAGATTATCTAGAGTTTACCCAAGGTGGACTGCTACAATTTTGTATACTAAATCCTGGTACTACATCTACAACTATTCCTGAAAATAATATATTCTACAATCACTTCTTAATGCCTGAAGATAAAGAAGAAATAAAAGAGCTATTAAGAACTAGTGAAGCTATAGATATGTTAAATGAATTGAATTTAGAAAACGACCTTATGGTTCTAGATTGGTTTTATGAAGGCTTTAATGCATGGACTGCCAATAAAGAAATAAGATCACCTGAAGATTTTAGAGGTGTAAAAATAAGAACGATGGCTTCTCCATTAATCGTATCGTCTTATCAAGCTTATGGAGCTAATCCTACTCCACTTTCCTATACGGAAGTGTATTCAGGTCTGCAACTTAGACAAATCGATGCACAAGTAAATCCACTGTTTTCCATAGAAGAGATGAAATTCTACGAAGTTCAATCTTACCTTATTCAAGCAAAACAAGACGGATTCTTCGCATCCCTAGCTGCTAATCCGACATTCTATGAAGAGTTGGATCCAGAAACTAGAGAAATGTTAGATGAAATAGTT
>JAAYEN010000252.1 GCA_012728775.1 Tissierellia bacterium | reverse complement strand
TATTGAAGTTAGAGAAGATTTGAGAATAAAACATAGATACTTAGATTTGAGAAGACCTAAGATGTATAAAAACTTTTTACTTCGAAATAAAACATTAAAAAGCATTAGAAATTATCTGGAAGATAAAGAGTTTATGGAAGTAGAAACTCCTATTCTTACCAAGAGTACGCCAGAGGGAGCTAGGGATTATTTAGTGCCTAGTAGAATTCATCAAGGAGAGTTTTATGCACTGCCACAATCTCCTCAAGTATTTAAACAACTTTTAATGGTTTCAGGTTTCGACAGATATTATCAAGTAGCTAGATGCTTTAGAGATGAAGACTTAAGAGCAGATAGACAACCAGAATTTACACAAGTGGACATTGAAACTTCTTTCTTAAACAAAGAGGAAATTTTAAATATTCTTGAAGATTTATTTAAAAGTGTATTTAGAGAAGTTATGGACTTGGATTTTAAAGAACCATTTCCACGTATGACGTATCAAGAGGCTATGGATTCTTATGCTTCAGATAAACCAGATATACGTTTTGGAATGAAGATTGTAGATGTTACTAAAGAAGTTAAAAATTCTAGCTTCAAAGTGTTTACGGATACATTAAAAAACAATGGAGTTGTGCGTTCTATTAATATTAAAGGCGGAAATGCTTTTACTAGAACAGAAATAGAAGAGCTTACAGAAAAAGCAATTTCTTACGGAGCCAAAGGTATGGCTTGGATTGGAATAGATGAAGAAAGAAATTTGAGAACTATCCTTACAAAATATTTTTCAGAAGAAGATATGGAAGCTCTTTTAACTAAAATGGAAGTGGAGCCAGGAGATTTCTTAATATTTTGTGCAGACGAATTAGAAGTAGTTTACAAAACCCTTGGTCCACTAAGATTAGATATTGGAGACAAGCTTGGATTAAGAAGAAAAGATGATTACAAATTCTTAATGGTTGTAGATTTTCCTCAATTTGAATATTCAGAAGAAGAGGATAGATATGTGGCAATGCACCATCCATTTACTATGCCAGTAGCAGAAGATTTGGACAAGATGGAATTAGACCCTCTAAATGTTAGAGCAGAGTCTTATGACGTGGTATTAAACGGGATAGAATTAGGTTCAGGTTCCCTTAGAATTTATGATCCGAATGTACAGGAAAGAATGTTTAAATTACTAGGAATTAGCGATGAGGAAATAGATAGAAGATTCGGACATATAATCGAAGCTTTCCAATATGGAACTCCACCTCATGGGGGTTTTGCCTTTGGTTTAGACAGATTAATTATGTTAATGGCACAAGAAGATAGTATAAGAGAAGTAATTGCTTTTCCTAAGAACAGGGAAGCACAATGTTTGCTTACCAACGCGCCTAGCATAGTAGATGATAAACAATTAGAAGATTTAGGAATTGGTGTTGTTTCTGAAGATGGAAGTGTAAAAGGAATTATACCAACAGTTAAAGAAGAGATTAAAAAAGTTGCAAATTTAGATAGTTATGCAGAAATGTCTATGTTAAATTTAGATGACTTTTCTAAAAATTATTATGAAACTTATATAAATGATTTTATAGAATTGACTTCAGATTTAAGAAAGCTAGACTTAAATGACTATAAACCTACGATAAATGTTCACCCTATAATAAACTCTGTTAGAAAAGACGAAGTGAAATCAGATTATACAAGAGAAGAATTGTTAGCTGGTACTGATACTACAGAAGATGGATATATATTAGTGCCTAGAATTATGGAAGAAAACTAGAAGGGAGGAAATTATGAACATAAAAGAAAATTATTTACAATATTTTGAATCCATTGAAAGAGATAATGGAGAGATTAAGGCGTATAAAACAATAACAAAAGATGAAGCTATGAAAGCTTTAGAAAATAACGACAATCCCTTTCCAGTAGTTTTTGCAGATCAAATTTCTACAAAGGGAATTAGAACTACTGCAAATTCTAAAATGTTAGAAAACTATATTCCTCCTTTTGACGCAACAGTAGTAGAAAGAATTAAAGAAGCAGGAGGAGTAATCTTAGGTAAGACTATAACTAAAGAATTTGGCGTAGGAGAAACTGAAAATAGTTTTGGAGCTTGTGCCGCTGTAGCTCATGGAGATAATATAGTAGGTTTTTCCACAGGTCATAAGGGTTTTATGCATTTAGGTGCCCATGAGTATAAACTATTTGCTTATAAACCGACTTATGGAATGATTTCTAGATACGGAATTATACCCGTTGCATCGTCTCTGGATAGAGTAGGTGTTCTTTCAAAAACTTTTGATAATATACCTAAGGTATTAAACATAATTTGCGGAAAAGACGAGAAAGATAGCGGTTCTTTCCCATGTGAATCTAATTTCTTAGATTTAGAAGATATTAATTTACATGAGCAAAGGGTAGTTAATTTAGATAAATTTGGGCATTTTGAAGATGTTGAGAATTTTTTTGAGAAAATAAATATCCCAGTTGAGAAAAGAAATATTGAAGGATTAGAATATGCTTTGTCAACATATGAAATAATTTCCAGTGGAGAATTTGCAACTAATATGGAGCGCTTTGATGGAATAAGTTTTGGATATAGAAGTGATAACTACAATAATGTTGAAGAGTTATACAAAAACTCTAGAACAGAAGGCCTTGGAAGAAGCGTAAAACAAAAAATAATGTTTGGTAACTTCGTTTTAAGTGAAGGAAATTATGAAGACTTTTATGTTCAAGCTCTAAAGGCAAGAACCATGATAAAAGATAATATCGAAAAACTATTAGACGAAGTGGAATTTTTAATAGCACCAGTAAGTCTTTATTATACAGCAGGACTGAATCTGGCAGGACTTCCAAGTATATCTATACCATTTGGCGAAGAAGGTCTTTTGATCACGACTAAAGCATTTAACGACAAAAGATTATTAGAATTTGTCAATAAATTGATTTTAGAAATAGAAGGTGATAGCAATGACTAAAAATTATGAAACTGTAATGGGTTTAGAAGTTCATGTTGAACTTAAGACAAATACTAAAATATTCTGTAATTGTTCTACTAAATTTGGCGAGGCTCCAAACACAAATACTTGTCCTGTATGTCTAGGATTGCCAGGCGCATTGCCAGTTTTGAATGAAAAAGTAATAGATTTAGCTGTAATGGCAGGCTTAGCTACAAATTGTAAAATTACAAGAGTAGGTAAGCAAGATAGGAAAAACTATTTTTATCCAGATTTAGGTAAAGGCTATCAAATATCCCAAGATGACAATCCAATTTGCCAAAATGGATATTTGGATATCGAAACTTCCAAGGGGAAAAAACGCATTAGAATTAATAGAATTCACATTGAAGAAGACGCAGGAAAGTTGATTCACGAAGAAAGCATAGGAAGTCTAGTAGATAACAATAGAGCTAGCACTCCACTTATTGAAATAGTATCAGAGCCTGATTTAAGAACAGCTGAAGAAGTTTTAGCGTATTTACAAAAGCTAAGAGCAAATCTAACTTATTTAGATGTATCTGATGCAAAGATGAATGAAGGATCCTTCAGATGTGACGTAAACTTATCCATCAGAGAAGTGGGAGAAGAAAAATTTGGAACTCGTGTAGAAATGAAAAACTTAAATTCATTTCAATCTATTCAAAGAGCTATCGAATATGAATCAGCAAGACAAATTAAAGCTATTGAAAGCGGGGAAGAATTATTCCAAGAAACCCGTGGATATTCCCAAGATGCTAAAAAAACCTACTCCATGAGAAGTAAAGAAGATGCAGCAGATTATAGATATCTTCCAGATCCAGATTTAATGCCAATAGTTATAACTGATGAGAAAATTGAAAATATTAAGAAAACTTTGCCTGAACTTCCAGATGCTAGAAAGATAAGATATATTGAAGAATATGATTTAAGTAATTACGACTCTGAGCAGTTAATATCTTCAATTGAAGTGGCAAACTTTTTTGAAGAAACTGTAAAAGCAGGAGCTAATCCAAAATCAGCTACTAATTTAATTATTACTGAAATATTTAGACTAGCGAGCCCAGAAGACTTTAATGTAGGTTTCTCTCCTAAATCATTTGCTCAAATTATCGGTTTTGTAGATAGTGGACGAATTAATTTAGGAAGTGCTAAAAAAGTAATAGAGATAATGTTTGAAAATCCTGGTAAGTCTCCAGAAGAAATTGTACTTGAGGAAGATTTGGAACAGATCAATGACATTACTACTCTCTCACAAATAATTGATGAAGTATTACTTCGAAGTGAAAAAGCAGTTAATGAATATAAGTCAGGGAAAGAAAAAGCTCTCCAATCTATAATAGGTCAAGTAATGGGAAGAACTAAAGGAAAAGCCAATCCACAATTGGCAATAGAAATTTTAAAAGATAAACTTAATTAATTTACTTTACTTGGCATATTTTGTAGTGATGGATTAAATAAATTAAAGTATTTTTTGAAATTGTGTTAAGATATATAGAAGAGAAAATTAGTTGACTGTATACGGAGGCAAAATGACAGAATATAATCATAATAAAGTAGAAAAAAAATGGCAGGATTTTTGGGAAAAAGATAAAACTTTTTTTTCTGAAATTGATCACTCAAAGGAAAAATTCTACGCATTAGTGGAGTTTCCTTATCCTTCTGGAGATGGGCTTCATGTGGGTCATGCTAGACCTTACACTGCCTTGGATGTAATTTCCAGAAAGAGAAGATTGGAAGGTTATAATGTATTATTTCCTATGGGATGGGATGCATTTGGACTACCAACAGAAAATTATGCAATAAAAACGGGAATACATCCTAGAATAGTTACTGAAAATAATGTAGCAAATTTTAAAAGCCAACTCCAATCCTTAGGTTTTTCTTTTGATTGGGATAAGGAAGTAAATACTACTGATCCAGATTATTATAAATGGACACAGTGGATTTTCTTGCAACTTTTCAAACGAGGCCTTGCTTATAAGACTGAAATGCCAATTAACTGGTGCCCATCTTGTTTGGTTGGGCTTGCTAACGAAGAAGTTATTCAAGGGGAATGTGAGAGATGTGGCGAACAAGTAGAGCAAAGGGTTCGTAGTCAATGGATGTTAAAAATAACCGAATACGCAGACAGATTAATAGAAGACTTGGCAGATGTAAATTACTTTGAGAGAATTAAAATCCAACAAGAAAATTGGATAGGTAGATCTGTAGGAGCGGAATTGAAATTCCAAATCAAAGATACAGAAGAAGAATTAAAAGTATTTACTACAAGACCTGATACGGTTTACGGAGCCACATATATGGTTATAGCTCCAGAACATTCTCTTATTGATAAGTATAGAGATAAAATAAAAAATATAGATGAAGTAGAAAATTATAGACACAGAGTATCTCACCTTTCAGAATTTGAAAGGACGGAAATGATAAAAGAAAAAACTGGTGTAGAATTAAAAGGGATTTCTGCTATCAATCCATTTACTAAAAAAGAAATACCTGTATGGATTTCAGACTATGTTTTAGCAACCTATGGAACAGGTGCAATTATGGCTGTTCCAGGTCACGATCAACGTGACTATGAATTTGCAAAGAAGTTTAATCTTCCAATTGTCCAAGTAGTAGATGGAGATTCCATAGAGAAAGAAGCCCTCGTTGATATCGACAATGGCAATATGATTAACTCTGGAATGTTAAATGGACTACCAGTAAAAGAAGCAATAGACAAGGCTATAGAGTACTCAGTAGAAAATAATATAGGCGAAAAAAAGATAAACTATAAATTACGTGATTGGGTATTTTCTAGACAAAGATACTGGGGTGAACCTATTCCAGTAGTATATTGTGATGATTGTGGATATGTGGCACTTCCAGAAGAAGAACTACCATTAACACTTCCTGAAGTAGAAAACTATAGAACATCCCAAGACGGTTCATCACCCCTTTCAAAATTAACTGATTGGGTAAATACAACTTGTCCTAAATGTGGAGGACCAGCCAAAAGAGAAACTGATACCATGCCACAATGGGCTGGATCTTCATGGTATTTTATGAGATATGTAGACCCACATAACAATGAAGAATTAGCATCTAAAGAAGCTATGAATTATTGGTTAAATGTGGATTGGTATAATGGAGGAATGGAACATACTACTCTTCATTTACTTTATTCTAGATTTTGGTATAAATTCTTATACGACATAGGGGTATCACCTACTAAAGAACCATATGCTAAAAGAACTTCCCACGGTATGATTTTAGGAGCCGATGGAGGTAAAATGAGTAAGTCGAGAGGGAATGTAATTAACCCAAACGAAATAGTAGAAGAGTATGGAGCAGATACACTTAGAGCTTATGAAATGTTTATGGGTGATTTTGAAAAAAGCGCTCCTTGGTCTACGGAAAGCTTAATAGGAACTAGAAGATTTTTAGATAGAGTTTGGAATCTTCGAAATATTTTAGTAGATGGAGATGAATACTCTGACGATTTAGAAGTGGAAATGCATCAATCTATTAAAAAAGTAAGTGAAGACTACGAACATTTAAAATTCAACACAGGAATTGCTCAGCTTATGACTCTTCAAAATTTATTTACCAGAAAAGGAGCAGTTAATAACGCAGAATATAAAACATTTTTGACATTATTAAATCCAGTAGCCCCACATATTACAGAAGAGATTTGGGAGCTCTCAGGTTTTGATGGACATATTTGTCATTTGAAATGGCCTGAATATTCCGAAGAAAAAACTATTAGAGATGAAGTGGAATATCCAATTCAAGTAAATGGAAAAGTTAGAATGAGAGTTATGGCTCCTAGAGATGCATCTCAAGAAGCAATAAAAGAATTAATATTTAATTCTAAAGAAGGACAAAATCTTTTTGAAGGAAAAGAAATTGTAAAAGAAATTTTTGTTCCAGGAAAAATATATAATATAGTTGTAAAATAAAGAATCAATTAGGAAATAAATTGAATGCATGAATTTTTATTCATATATTCGTTTATTTCCTTTCTTATCGGGTAATATCATAGTAAATTAATAGGAATTAGGAGGTTATATGAAAGAACAATTTAACGTTGAAGGCATGACATGCGCTTCTTGTGTGGCAGCAGTTGAAAAAGCTGTTGGAAAGATAGAAGGCGTTGAATCAGTAGAAGTAAACTTGCTTACAAAAAGTATGAACGTAAAATATGACGAAGAAATTGTACGCAATTTAGATATAGAAAAAGCAGTAGATAAGGCAGGATATGCTGCGAAAGCAAAATCTCAATTATCCACCAAGGATACTAACATAGATTCTACAGATATTTATAAAGAAGAATTAAAGGATAAGTCCTTACGTTTAAAAGTATCTGTAGCATTTTTGATTCCATTGATGTATATTTCCATGGGTCCAATGATGGGCATTCCTATTCCGAAATTTTTGGATGGTATGGAAAATGCATTAATGAATTCATTTTTTCAATTACTTTTAACAACACCCATTATGTTTGTAAATAGATCTTACTTTATATCTGGATTAAAGGGCCTAATTAATAGAACACCCAATATGGATTCACTAATTTCTATTGGTAGTGGTGCCAGTTATTTATACGGTATTTACGTTATTATGATGTTGATTATAGGATTTAGAGATGGAGATATGGACTTCGTTCATAAATATCATCATGAAGTTTATTTCGAATCAGCAGCGACTATACTTACATTAATAACTCTAGGAAAATTTTTCGAAGCTAGATCTAAGAGAAGAACATCCAATGCAATTACAAAATTAATGGATTTAGCACCTAAAACTGCCAGGGTACTAAGAGATGGTATCGAAGTAGAAATTGGTATAGAAGAAATAATTGTAGGAGATATAGTAGTAGTAAGACCAGGGGAAAGAATTCCCGTAGATGGAAAAGTAGTCCAAGGAAATTCATCAGTAGACCAATCCATATTGACTGGTGAAAGTATTCCAGTTTCAAAAGAAGTAGGAGACGAAGTATATACCGCCACTATAAATAACAATGGAAGTATTAATGTAGAAGTAATAAAGTCCCAAGAAGATTCTACTCTATCACAAATCATAAAATTAGTTGAAGATGCCAGCACTTCAAAAGCTCCAATAGCGAAACTAGCTGATAAAATATCAGGAATTTTTGTTCCAATAGTAATTGGAATTGCAATTTTAACATTGATATATTGGTATACAGTAGGTGCAGGCTTTGAATTTGCAATGACTATGGCTGTAGCAGTGTTAGTCATATCATGTCCATGTGCTTTAGGACTTGCTACACCTGTTGCCATAATGGTAGGTACAGGTAAGGGAGCTAACTTTGGTGTGTTAATAAAATCCGCAGAATCTTTGGAATTGTTGGATAAAATTGACACTGTTGTAATGGATAAGACTGGAACTATAACTTTAGGTAAGCCATTTGTTACAGATATTTTGGCAATAAATATAGATGAACAAGAATTAATTGATTTAGCATATGCCATGGAAGTGAAATCTGAGCATCCATTGGCAGAAGCTATTATTGAATTTACGATATTAGAAAAGAAAAAAGATTATGAGGTAGAATATTTTGAAGCAATTCCTGGAATTGGAATAAAAGTTGGAATTGCAGGAAAAAACTATTTTGCAGGGAATAAAAAGATTTTAGATATGCTTAAAATTCATTCAGAAGATTTAGAGATAAAATCTAATGAATTAGCAAAAAAAGGTAAAACTCCCATGTATTTTGCATCAGAAGATGAAATTATAGGAATAATTGCCGCTGCAGACGTAGTGAAACCCACAAGTCGGGAAGCAATAAAAAGACTTCAAGACGAAGGCTTAAAAGTAATAATGCTTACAGGAGACAACGAAATAACAGCTAAGGCCATAGCTGAAGAAATAGGTGTGACTGAAGTAATAGCCGATGTTCTTCCACAAAACAAAGAAGAAGCTATTGGAAAAGTACAAAATCGTGGAGAAAAAGTTATTATGGTTGGAGACGGAATAAATGATGCCCCGGCTTTAGCGAAATCAGATGTAGGTATTGCAATTGGTGCAGGAACAGACATAGCAATCGAATCTGCTGATGTAGTACTAATGAAAAATAATCTTCTCGATGTAGTAAATGCCATAGACTTAGGAAAAGCAACTATGAAGAATATTAAACAAAATCTATTTTGGGCATTCTTCTATAATGCGTTGGGAATTCCCGTTGCTGCTGGATTATTCTACGCAGCATTTGGAATTAGAATGTCTCCCATGATCGCAGCTGGAGCAATGAGCATGTCTTCCTTATTTGTTGTAGGAAATGCATTGAGACTTAATAGTTTCAAGGCGATTGAGACTAGTAGCATTGAAGAGTCTGATAAAGTAGCAGTTGAAGTCAAAAGAGAATCTATTAATGTAGATTATTCAC
>JAAYEN010000126.1 GCA_012728775.1 Tissierellia bacterium | reverse complement strand
TTCTTAGAGCAATCGAAGAAAAGAAATAATTATGGATTTAGATAAAATCAAAGCTATCCTTGAACTATTTGAAGAAAGCAAAATTTCTAAATTAGAAGTTGAAGATGAAAATTTAAGAATAGCAATGGAAAAGGGTGGAGGACAAGTGACTTACACCCTTTCTGACTCTTCAAATACGATTCAAGCTGATGTAGCTCAAAAAATAGAAGAGGCTCCTGTCTTAGAAGAGCCTTCTGGATATATAGTAAAGGCTCCCTTAGTGGGAACTTTTTATACTGCGCCATCTCCTGGTGCGAGACCTTTCGTAGAAGTTGGACAAAAGGTATCAGCTGGAGATGTACTTTGCATACTTGAAGCTATGAAAATGCTAAATGAAATAAAAAGCCCAGTTTCTGGTACTGTTAAAAAAGTTTTGGCAATTAACGGGGACCTTATAGGTTATGAAGACGAATTATTTGAAATAGAGGAACTATAATGCTAAATAGAGTATTGATTGCTAATAGGGGAGAAATCGCTATTAGAATAATCAGATCTTGTAGAGAATTAGGAATTGAAACTGTTGCAGTGTATTCAACTGTTGATAGAAACCAACTTCACGTCCTAATGGCAGATTATGCAATCTGCATAGGCGGACCTCGCTCTCAAGAAAGTTATTTAAATGTAGACAATATCTTAACTGCTGCAATAGAGATGAACTGTGATGGAATTCATCCAGGGTACGGATTTTTGTCTGAAAATCCTAATTTTGCACGAACAGTAGAAGAAAACGGCATGAAATTCGTTGGACCTTCTGGCGATATTATAGAATTGATGGGAGAAAAATCCAAAGCTAGAGAACTAATGATGGCCAGTGGAGTGCCTACAGTTCCAGGCTCTGAAGGAATAATTAGCACTCTAGAGGAAGCTAGGGAAGTTTCTGAAGAAATTGGATATCCTGTACTAATAAAAGCCTCTAGTGGAGGCGGCGGTAGAGGAATGAGGGCTGTTTTTCATAAGGATAAATTAGAAGATGCATACAATAGTGCAAAATCTGAAGCCATGCAAGCCTTTGGAAATGATGAAGTATATTTGGAAAAATTAATTTTAAATCCAAAACATATAGAATTTCAAATACTAGCAGATAGCTTCGGTAATGTAATACATCTAGGCGAGAGGGAATGTTCTATCCAAAGAAAAAATCAAAAAATGATAGAAGAATCACCCTCTACTTTTTTAACTGATGCTTTACGAGAAGAAATGGGACAAGTTGCAATAAAAGCTGCTAAAGCTTGTAATTATGAAAATGCAGGTACAGTGGAATTTATAGTTGACCAAGAGGGAAACTATTATTTTATAGAAATGAATACTAGAATCCAAGTTGAGCATCCTGTAACTGAAATGGTTACCGACGTGGATTTACTAAGAGAACAGCTTAGGATTGCAAGTGGTTTAAAACTTCACTATAAACAAGAAGATATCAAATTGAGAGGTCACGCTATTGAAGTGAGAGTCAATGCGGAAAATCCGTTGGAAGGATTTAGACCTAATGTGGGAAAAATTGATTTCTTTTTCCAACCGGGAGGTTTTAGTACAAGATTTGACACGTTTTTGTTCAGTGACTGTGAAATATCTCCATACTATGATTCCATGCTTGGAAAGATAATTGTTCATGGTAAAACTAGGCTAGAAGCAGTTAGGAGAATGAGACGAGCTATTGAAGAAACTATTATTTCTGGAATTGTCACAAATTTAGGAATTCAATACGCCATACTTCATGACCCTATATTTTTAAGGGGAAATTATTCCACTGCATATATTGAAGAAAGAATGGAATATCTTTTGGAACAAATAAGAGTGATAGGAGGATAACTAATTGGAAGATTTAAAAACTCGTAAATCTCTCCTTTCTTTGTTAAGAAGAAATAGAACAAAAGGAGATACTAGAGAAGACCTTTATATCACATGTGAAGATTGTAAAACTCCTGTTTTGAGACAAAAAATGGTGGAGACTCATTTTGTTTGTCCAAACTGTGGTTTTCACAACTATATGAACTCCAAGGATCGATTGAATATGATTTTGGAGCCGGGTTATAGAATAATTAGTTCAAAACCTAGATATCCAAATCCTTTGGACTATCCAGATTATCAAGATAAATTAAGGGAAAATAAGATAAAAAGTGGAGCAGATGAAGGTGTAATATGTGCTCGTGGAAATATAAAAGATAAAGATACAGTCGTTATAGTTTTGGATAAAGGATTTTTAATGGGAAGCATGGGATCTTATGTGGGAGAAGAGATTACAAAGGCTTTTGAATTTGCAACTAAAAGGAGATTGCCAGTTATTTCCTTTTCTGCCAGTGGGGGAGCTAGGATGCAAGAGGGAATTATTTCCTTGATGCAAATGGCTAAAACTTCCAATGCAGTAAGGGAGCATTCAGAAGCTGGACTTTTATACATTAATGTTTTTACCAATCCAACAACAGGTGGCGTAACTGCTAGTTTTGCATCCCTTGCTGATATTGAAATAGCTGAACCCAAGGCTTTAATAGGTTTTGCAGGACCACGAGTTATAAAACAAACCATAGGAGAAGAACTTCCTGAAGGATTCCAAAGATCGGAATTTCAAAGAGATCATGGCTTTGTAGATATAATTTTAGAAAGACGAATTCTAGTAGCTTATCTCCATAGAATATTGAGTATACATTGAGGGGTTTATATGATTGATAAAAGAGAACAAGAATATTTAGTCTTGGCAAATAAATATAAAGAAGCTCCTAATGGGGAAAAGAAAAAAATAAAAAAGGAAATGGAAGATTTGCGAAAATTAGCAAAATCCGAGCTGGAACCCTTTGATAGAGTATATTTAGCAAGACACAAGGAAAGACCTAAGGCAGATGAATTTATAGATCATTTAATTAGAGAAAAAGTTTATTTGGCGGGAGATAGATTATTTGGAGAAGATTATTGCCTTATTGGCGGTATAGGAAAATTTAATGGGCGCTCTGTTACTTTTTTAGGTACAAAAAAAGGAAAAAATATCGAAGAAAATTTAAAGACTAATTTTGGTATGCCCAATCCTGAAGGATATAGAAAGGCTCAAAGGCTTATGAATCAAGCTAATAAATTTGGCAGACCAATTTTGACATTTATAGATACATCAGGTGCATATCCAGGACTTGGGGCTGAGGAAAGAGGCCAAGGAGAGGCGATAGCCCAATCTATTATGAACTCCTTTAGCTTAAAAGTTCCTATCATCTCTGTAGTAACAGGGGAAGGTGGTTCAGGTGGAGCTTTAGCTTTAGGTGTGGGTAATAAGGTGGTGCTTTTTGAAAATTCAGTATATTCTATCTTATCTCCAGAAGGTTTTTCTTCCATAATCTGGAAGGATGCTTCAAGGGCTAGAGAAGCTAGTAAAATTATGAAACTAACTGCAAAGGATTTACTAGATCTAAAAGTAGTAGACAGGGTAGTAGAAGAAGATGTTTCTTTTTTAAAAGAAGATTTTGCAGTAAATATGGCTAGATTAGGTGAGGCTTTGGAAGAAGAGTTAAAAAGTCTAGAAAAAGTTTCGAAAAATAAAATACAAAGTGATAGAGTAGAAAAATTTAGGAGGATAGGTAGATAATGGGTTTAAAAATAATTAAAACAAGCAGATATGTTCCTCCAAAAATAGTAACAAATGACGAATTTGCAAAAATCATGGATACTAGTGACGAGTGGATTCGCAGTAGAACAGGAATAGAAACTAGAAGATTTGCTGAAGATGAAGATACTTCAGATTTAGCCTTAAAAGCTGTAGAAAAATTTAGAGATGAAGATCTTTCCAATGTAGATGTGGTTTTAGTAGCTACATTTACTCCAGATTTGATTACTCCTTCCATAGCTTCCATGATTCAAAAAGAGCTTAATATAAAAAATGAAAGTATAGCTTTTGATTTTAATATGGCGTGTAGTGGTTTTGTTGCAGGATTAAAAGTGATGGATTCACTATTAGATACAGGTAAAAGAGGAATATTAGTAGGTGCGGAAACTATTTCAAAGGTTTTGGATATGGAAGACCGTACGACTTCAATTTTATTTGGAGATGGAGCGGGAGCTGCACTAGTAGAAAAAAATGAAGAAAAATCTTTTTTTGATATTGGATCCAGTGGAGATTTTGAATCTTTACATGCTCTAGGTAGGGTTAATAATCCTGATAGAGACGTAGCACTTCGAATGGAAGGAAAAGCAGTATTTAGATTTGCAACTAACATTATGGTGGAATCTGTTTTTAAAGTATTAGAAAAAGCTAATTTAGAATATGAAGATATAGATTATTACGTATTTCATCAAGCAAATAAAAGAATTATTGAGCATGTGAGAAAAAAGTTGGGTTTAGATGAGAATAAATTCTATATGAATTTACAAAACTACGGAAACACTTCTGCTGCTAGTATTCCAATTGCGCTAGATGAGATGAATGAAAAAGGTTATTTTAGGGAGAATATGAAAATTGTCCTTTCAGGTTTCGGTGGGGGCTTGAGCTGGGCATCAACTGTAATTACTTGGTAGGTGAAAAAATGGATTTAAGAGATATTATTGATGTGAAATACCCTGTAATCCAAGGGGGCATGGCTAATATTGCAACTGCAGAATTTGCGGCGGCAGTATCAAATGCTGGTGGATTAGGACTGATAGCCAGCGGTGGGCTAAAGCCAGAGGGATTAAGAGCAGAAATTGAAAAGATTAGAACATTGACTGATAAGCCCTTTGGCGTAAATTTAATGCTTATGAACTATCACGTTCAAGAAATGGCTGAAATTATTGAAGAGATGCGAGTACCAGTTGTAACTACTGGCGCAGGAAATCCTGGAAGATATATTAGCATGTGGAAAAACAAGGGCTCAGTAGTAATTCCTGTAATTGCAAATCCTACCATGGCAGTAAAAATGGAGAGGTTAGGCGTAGATGCTGTAATAGCTGAAGGAACTGAAGCTGGAGGCCATGTTGGCGAAATGACTACTATGACTTTGATTCCACAAGTGAAAGATAGAGTTAGTATTCCTGTAATAGGAGCAGGTGGAATTGCCAATGGAAGACAGATGTTTGCAGCAGAAGTTTTAGGAGCAGTGGGAATTCAAGTGGGCACCATGCTTTTAGTTGCTGACGAATGTCCGATTCATGACAATTATAAAGACAGGGTTATTAAAGCTAAGGATACTCATATAACTGTAATTGGAAGAATTAGAGGAGTTCCTACGAGAGTAATAAGAAACTCTATGACCAATGAATATATTAATAGGGAAAAAGAAGGTTGGGATTTAGAACAATTGGAAGTTTTCACTATGGGTGCTTTAAGAAAAGCTGTTCAAGAAGGAGATGTAGACCAAGGTTCATTGATGGCGGGACTTGTTTCACCACAAATTAATGAAAAAAGACCTGTAAAAGAAATAATTGAAGAATTATATGAAGACTACCTTAAAGTGAAAGAAGGAATGTGCAAATGAAACCTTTAAAAATTGGAAAATTCACCATGGACATACCTATTGTTCAAGGGGGCATGGGTGTTGGAGTATCTTTAGGTAATTTAGCAGGTCACGTCGCTTTAGAAGGTGGCGTAGGCACGATTTCTTCCGTGGGCATAGGGTTTAGAGAACCTGATTATAAGAAAAATAACATAGAAGCTAATATGAGAGCTTTGAAAAAAGAAATAGAAAAGGCCAAAGAAATATCAAAGGGAAAAGGCATGATTGCCGTTAATATAATGCAAGCTATTACAGAATTTACGGAACTTGCTAAATTTGCAGCTGAGAATGGTGCAGATGCTTTAGTAGTTGGTGCTGGTCTTCCTTTGAAATTACCTGAAATAGTTGCAGGAACTGATGTATTAATTGCTCCAATTGTATCTTCAAAAAGGGCATTGGATGTAATAATTCGTACTTGGAAAAAGAAATTTGACAGACTTCCTGATTTTGTAATCCTTGAAGGTGTCAAAGCAGGAGGACATTTAGGATATTCTATCGAAGAAATTGAAGGGGAAGATATGATTCGGGAAAATTTAAAGGAAATTTTAGAATACCGAGAAGAAAAAGGTTACGATTTTCCTGTAATTGCTGCTGGAGGTATTTTCGATGGAGCTGATGTGAAGGAATTTTTGGATTTAGGGGCAAATGGAGTGCAACTGGGAACTAGATTTATTGCAACCCATGAATGTGACGCTTCAGATATATTTAAAGATCATGTAGTTAATGCTACTGCTGACGACTTAAAGGTTATATATAGTCCTGTAGGTATGCCGGGTAGAGCCGTAAACACTCCTTTACTTGAGAGAGTAGAAAGAGAGGGAAGGATAAAACCTAAAAGTTGTCAAAACTGTTTGGTGCCTTGCGATCCAGGAAGTACTAAATATTGTATCAGTTCAGCATTAATAAATTCTGTAACAGGAAACTTAGAAGAAGGATTAGTTTTCTCAGGTGTAAATGTTGGGAAAATAACTAAATTACAATCGGTAAAGGAAGTAATTGAAGATTTGACAAAGGAGCTGACTTAATGAAAGCTATACTATTTGCTGGCCAAGGTAGCCAACAGGAGAAGATGGGTGAAGATTTTTATCTTAGTGACTCTTTTGCAAAGGATTATTATGACAAATTAGATGAAAATTTAAAAGAGATTTTATTTGAAGCTGATTTGGAAACCATATCCCAAACGGAAAATACTCAACCTGCCATGATAGCTTATCAAACCATGATAAGTGAAATGTTTAAAGAAGATGGTGTAGTATTTGATTATACTGCAGGGTTAAGTATAGGTGAATATGCAGCTTTAGCCCATTCGGAAGTAATAACATCAGAGGAAGCTATTGAAATTGCACAAATCAGAGGCAAACTTATGGCTGAAGTGGGCGGAAAAATAAATTCTGGAATGATTGCAGTTTTAGGTATGGAAGCAGAGGAACTTGAAAATTACTGTCAAGAAGTATCAGATGGAGATTCAAGGGTAGAAATTTCAAATCTAAACTGTCCAGGACAAATTGTCGTTTCAGGGGATGTGGAAGCTTTAAATAGATTAAAGATTTCCATTGAAGATAAAGCTAGACGACTGCTAGAACTCAATACATCTGGCCCGTTTCACACCACGTATATGATTCCGGTGGAAGAAGAATTGTCTAAATTATTTAACAAATATGAATTTAAAGATGAAAGTGTGGAAATTCCTTATAATTTTATCGGAAGACCTAGAGAAGACGATGAAGATATTAAGGAAATAATGGCAAAGCAAGTTTCTCATACCGTTCGCTTCCAAGAATGTATAGAATTTTTATTTGAAAGAGGAGTAGACACCTTTGTAGAAGTGGGATTTGGTGGAGTACTTCGAGGGTTTATAAAAAAAATAAATAGAAAAGCAAATGTTTATGTAATAGATTCAATGGAAAATTACGAATGCTTTGTAAAAGAGGTGAAAAATGGCTGAGAGAAAAACTGCTCTTATTACAGGAGCTAGCAGAGGAATTGGAAAAGAAATTGCTAGAAAACTTGCTAAAGAAGGGTTTAATATTGGATTGAATTATAGATCCGATGAAAATGCAGCTAAAATTGTTAAGGAAGAATTAGAAAAATTCGGAGTAGAAGTTTTATTAATACAAGGAGATGTCTCCAAAATGGAGGATTGTGAAAGAATTTTTGAAGAGACAGTATCTCAATTTGGGAAAGTCCAAGTATTAGTAAACAATGCTGGAATCACTAGAGATAAATTAATTCTAAGAATGTCAGAAGAAGATTTTGATGATGTAATTGATGCCAATTTAAAATCAGCTTTTATGATGATGAAAGTTTCAGCAAAGCACATGTCAAAAAATCGTTATGGAAAAATTGTAAATATTTCCAGTATTGTGGGAATTACTGGAAATGCAGGCCAAATCAATTATGCTGCTTCTAAAGCGGGAATGATAGGTATGACTAAATCTTTAGCAAAAGAGTTAGGCTCTAGGGGAGTGTGTGTAAATGCAGTGGCTCCAGGATTTATTAAATCGGATATGACTGACAAACTTTCTGAAGATATTATAAAAAAATATGAAGAAGCCATTGCTTTAAAAAGATTGGGTTCTCCTGAAGATGTGGCTAATCTTGTGTTTTTCTTAGCAGGAGATGAGTCAAATTACATTACGGGGCAAGTAATAAGTGTGGATGGAGGAATGAATTTCTAATGAGAAGAAGAGTTGTGATTACTGGAGTTGGAGCTGTTACTTCTATAGGAAATACTTTTGATGAAATTTATAATAGTATAATAGAGAAAAAATGTGCAATAGGACCTATTGAGGCTTTTGATACTACTGATTTTGATGCGAAATTGGCAGGGGAAGTAAAGGATTTTGACCCTACGAAATTTATCGATAGGAAAAGTGCTAGAAGAATGGATAGAGTGACTCAATTTGGAGTATACGCATCCCAAATTGCTTTCGAAGATGCGGGATTAGAGTTGGGGCAATTGGCAGGAGATACTAGGTGTGGCGTTATAGTAGGTAGTGGAATTGGTGGAATAGAAACTATTGAAATAGAACATTCTAAAGGTATTGACAAAGGATTTAATAAAATTTCTCCATTTTTTATTCCCATGAGTATAATCAATATGACATCAGCTCAAATTGGCATACATCTAGGATTAAATGGACAAAATTATGCTACTGTCACAGCTTGTGCAGCAGGAAGTGATTCCATTGGACAGGCATATAGAAGTATCAAAGATGGATATTCAGATTTAATGGTTGCTGGTGGCTCAGAGGCTAGTATAACGCCCCTTGGCGTAGGGGGATTTGTTTCCATGAAAGCATTATCTACAAGCACTGATCCCAATAGAGCGTCTATTCCTTTCGATGCTGAAAGAGGCGGATTCGTTATGGGAGAAGGAGCAGGTATTTTGATTTTAGAAGAGTTGGAACATGCAAAGAAAAGAGGAGCAAAAATTTACGGAGAAATCGTAGGTTATGGAGCTACATCTGATGCTTTCCACATTACTGCGCCCCATGAAGATGGAAAATATGCAGCTATAGCAATTAATGACGCCATTGAAGAAGCTAATATTGAACCTTCTAAAGTAGACTACATTAATGCCCACGGAACGAGTACAAAATTAAATGATGCCATAGAGACTAAAGCTGTAAAAACTGTATTTAAAGATCATGCAAAGGATCTATATATAAGCTCTACTAAGTCCATGACGGGACACTTATTAGGAGCCTCTGGAGCTCTGGAAGCTATAATTTCATTGGTTGCACTTAATAAAAATATAGTGCCAGCCACTTTGAACTACAAAGTGTTTGATTCAGATTGTGATTTGAATATTGTACCTAATGAGCCCATAGAAAAAGAATTAGAATACGTAATGAGCAACTCCCTAGGTTTTGGAGGACATAATGCTTCATTACTGTTTAAGAGGTGGGAAAATGCTTAACTCTAACGAAATACAAAAAATTATTCCCCACAGATATCCCATGTTATTAGTGGATAAAATAGTAGATTTAGAAGTAGGAAGAAAAGCAGTGGGTATAAAGGGAGTAACGGCAAATGAACCATTTTTCCAAGGACATTTTCCTGAATATCACGTGATGCCTGGAGTTTTAATTATTGAAGCTCTAGCTCAAGTAGGAGCAGTAGCCCTTTTATCAGAAGAAAAATTTAAAGGAAAAATAGCTCTATTTGCTGGAATAAAAAATGCAAAATTTAGAAAACAAGTAGTGCCAGGAGATACTTTAAGATTAGAGTGTGAACTCACTAGAATTAAAGGTCCCATTGGAGTAGGAATAGCCACAGCATATGTTGAAGACGAAGTAGCTGCATCTGCAGAATTGACTTTCGCAATAAAGTAAGGAGAGTACACTTTGAAAGAAGAAATGATTAATGAGTTTTTGAAGATCTATAATAGATTTAGATTGGATTTTTATAGAAATTTAAATTTTGGAGAAGATGAAGATTCTCTGACTGTATCAGAGTCTTTTTGCCTAGAAGTAATTAACGGACTAGATCAAGCTACAGTTAGAGATGTTGCAGCATTTATGAAAATTTCCCAACCTAATGCGGCTTACAAAATTTCCAATTTAGAGGAAAAAGGCTATATTACAAAAAACCAATCTCAAGAGGATAAAAGAATTTTTTATCTAAATGTAACTGACAAGTATTACGGATTTTTAGAACTAAAAAATGAAAATGTCGTAACTATACTAGACGAAATAATGGAAAATTTAACTTCAGAAGAAATTGAAACCACCACAAAAATGATGGGCAGGATAAACGAAAATATGCCTAGTCCAAATGAATATTTGAAAAAATAAAATATAAGACCTCTTGAGCAAAAGATTAAGTATGCAAGCAAGAGGTCTTTTATTCATAATTTTAATTCTTTGATAACTTCACCATTTTCAATATTAATAAGTTTGAAAATTCTATCCTCATATATGGCAACGCTTCTAATACCATCTTTTGGAAGTGTGGTGCTACCAGGGTTTAGAACCACTAAATTATCGATTTTATCCAAATTTTTTATATGGCTATGCCCTGTAACCAAAACATTTGCACCTAGTTCTTCAGCTTTGTACAATCTCGAGAGTTCATTTTCCTTATAGCCGTGAATAGCATATATTATTAAATCATCCCATTCAAAAAGATTTTCGTAATTGGATAAATCTTTGTCTAAAACCATTTCATCCACATCGGCATCGCAATTCCCTCTGATGTAGTGAATATTATCTTTAAATTCCAATAACTCTGCTAATGCTTTAGGATTATATCCTTCAGTAATTGCATTTCTAGGACCATGTGCTAATACATCTCCTAAGTGGAGAATTTCGTCACAGTTTTCTAAAAACTTTAGTCCCTTTTCAGTCCAGGGAAGATTTCCGTGAGTATCTGAAATAAATCCAATTTTCATTTTAATAATTCTCTTTTAGCCACTTTATTATATCAGAAGATTCATACATTGGTTCACCGTCAACAGTTAGCATTGGAACCATATCTTTTCCTCCAATTCTCATCAATGCATCTTGATTTTCTGGAATATTTACATCTAAAATTTCTACATCTAGTCCTTTTTCTTTTATAAGATTTACCACTTTGATACAAAATGGACATCGTTGTAATACATATAATTTCAATTCTTTCATATAAATCTACCTCCCTTTAATAATAAAATTATACCCTTGTAAGTAAAAGTAAAACCCTCCTTCTTGGGTATAAAATATGCGAGGTGATAAAATGAATAAATTTGAATTTAATGAATTTATGAATCAATTTGTAGAAATGATTGAAGAAGGTGGAAGCAGATTAAAAGCAGAAGCTGAAGACTTCGGCCAAAATTTTAGATCTAGACGAGATATTAACAAACTTGAAAGTTTAATTAGAGATGACTATGTTAACATCGGATTATTAGTGTATGAGCTTCACAAAATGGGTAAAACTTTTGATTTTTCAGATTTTGAAGAAAAATTTAAAAGTATAGATGAAAAGAAACAGTTACTTGCAAATTTAGATAATGAGGCTAAAAAAGATTCGGACTTTACAGAAAAAGAAGATATCTTCCAAGAAGATGAAGTAGAAGATGAAGAAGTTTCAGATAAAGAAGAAGTAATTTGCCCAAATTGTGGCACAAAAAACACTAAATTCGTTGCATATTGCAAAAATTGCGGAAAAGAACTGTAAATACCAAAATAGCCTTAGGAATTAAAATCCTAAGGCTATTTTTATCAAGATTTAATCATCATCGTCATCATCCCAATCGTCGTCATTATCGTCATCCCAGTCATCGTCCCAGTCATCGTCATCATTGTCATCCCAGTCATCGTTCCAGTCATCGTCGTCGTCCCAATCGTCATCGTCATCATCTCGGTATATCGGAGTAGGAGGAGTTGGCTCTGGTGCTGGTGGTGGCTGAACAGGTGGAGCTACTGGTTCTGCAACAGGAGTTTCTATAACTTTTGGTTCTGTTAATGTATTGGTATTCCCATATACTTCTACATAATCCTCTAGTTCAATATTATGAAGTCGTAAATATATTATCAATTCTCTTAAAGTCATATCATAAAGAAGACTTATATCTTCTATATTTTCTTTTTGAGCAATATTTTTTAATAATTTTTCAATTCCTGATGCTGCATCTTCTTTATCGTCTATGCTTTGTTTTAACACTATAACATCTTCTCGTCTTCCTTCGAAATGAGTTATTATATCTTGGGAGGCGATTGAAGATAACTCATCTTTATTGCTCTTTTCTTTTGAAGAAACAAGCAATACGTTCACATCTTCTAAAAGATATCCTTTATGTTCTACTTTAAAAAGTATTTCACGTAATGCATCTTCATAGTTTGCATTTTTATAGTATTCACCATCTAGGACATCATAGGCTTCGTAGTTTAGAGGTTTTATTTCTTTGACTTTGTCATTTCTTTTTACTTCTATTAAGAAACTTGGATTAATATCTAGGTACAATTCACCTATTGTCATATTTTGGTAGAAGTAATTTCCTCCTAGTAGAGCGAATACAAGAGATGCAGCTAGAGCTATAGTTTTATATAGTTTAGGAAAGTTTAATACTTTTCCATTTGTACTAGATGAAGTCTCGGTAATAAATGTACGTCTTCCAGAGAATTCATCGGGAATAGTTTCTTTTATTACTTCCGCTGACATAAGATCTTCTAATAAATTAATAGGAGCTTCATCCATTGCTCGTTTAAGTCTATTTTTAATGTCGCGTTCTTTCATTGTATCCCCTCCTTTATCAGATATTCTCGAAGTTTTTTTAAACCTCTGTTGTATTTAGAGATTACAGTGTTCATTTTTAAATCCATACTTTCTGCGATTTCTTTGTGTTTCATTCCATTTACTACAAAGAGAAGAATAATTTGAACTTCTTCTTCACTTAGTATTTTCAATGCGCTTTCCAAAACGATTTTATCAGTAGGGTCTGTTACATATGAAAGATCTAATGTATCTTCGATATCGTATTCTTCCAAATCAGCAGTCCTACTTTTCTTCTTAAAATTAGTCATAGTCAAATTTCTTGCTATAGTAAAAATCCATGCCATGGGTTTTCCCATGGGCTTATATAAATGAGCTGAAGCTCTAATTTTCATGTAAGTGTCTTGCATAATATCCAATGCATCGTCGTGATTTTTACAAAGTGACAACACAAAAGAATATAATTGGCGTTCAGTTTTTATGTATAACTCTTCAAAAGCATACATATCATCTTGACCAATTTTCATTATTAAATCGTCATCTATTTTTTCTGGTTTAGGGACATTAAGTTCAGTAGTAAGCCCTAAAATAAACGGTAATAACGACATTTCTTCCCTCCAATTATATAACGTTTTAGTGAAGCTAAATATTGCATAAAAAAATATTTATTTTATTTTTATAAATCTTTACATATAAATTATACTATAATTAAGAACAAATTAGGGAATTTAAATAAAAGAGATTAATATTAAACTTCTAAACATTTAAAAAGAATTCCTAAAAAAGTGTTGACATTTGAGTTTAATTATTATAGAATACTTGTAATGCAACTGGAGACAGTAGTTTTTCTAAAGGATTTCAGAGAACTTGCGGTTGGTGAGAGCAAGTAAGACTATTAAAACTAATATCACTCCATGGCAGCTTTTTTGAAAGAAGTAGGAAAAGCCGGGCGCTCACGTTATAGAGATTAGGGTTGTTTGACCTGAAGTGATGACTTTGTCATAATATGGGTGGTACCGCGGAACTTTATCTTTCGTCCCAAATCAACAGTAGATTTGGATTGACGGAAGTTTTTTTTATATATTAATGGGAGGATGAAATGGATAGAATGGTTACAGCTAGATTAAATTCGGGAATGGATTCATGCGTAAGAGTTTTAAATTTGATGAGAAGAAAAGGAATAATCATCAATAAGTTTTCTATGGACGAAGAAATGCTATATTTAGATGTAGATCCTAAAGTTTTTGAAACCGTCCAATTAAATCTTCAAACATTAAGTGATGTATCACTAATATCTTGATGAATTTGATTTAGGGGGAAATAAATGAACGGAGCGGAATTTTTATTAAAATGCCTAGAAGCAGAAGGTGTGGATATCGTATTTGGATATCCTGGCGGGGCTGTCATTCCACTCTTTGATGCAATTTTTGATAATAAAAATATAAATCACTTTAGACCTGCCCATGAACAAGGGGGCATCCATGCAGCAGATGGTTATGCTAGAGTTACAGGTAAACCTGGAGTTATGATTGTAACTAGCGGACCAGGACTTACAAACGCTATTACAGGACTAGCTAATGCTTATTTAGATAGTATTCCCATGGTAGTAATTTCAGGTCAAGTAGGTAAGGGTCTTTTGGGAAAATCTTCCTTCCAAGAAGTGGATACAGTAGGAATTACAATGCCCATATGTAAACACAATTATCTAGTGACTGAATCAGACGAAATAGGAGAAGCAATTTCAGAGGCGTTTTTAATTGCCACATCTGGAAGACCAGGACCTGTAGTAGTTGATATTACAAAAAATGCATTAATGGATGAAGTTTCTGATGCGACTTACAAAGCAAAGGAAAAACCGATTGATAATAGATTAAAAGAAAAATATATAGACGAATTAAAAGAGGCAATTGAGCTTTTGAAAAATGCGAAAAAACCTGTAATTTATGCTGGAGGGGGAGTATTAAAATCGAACTCCTCTGAATTGCTAACAGAGCTTGCAAATATGTGCAATATACCAGTGGCAAATTCTATAATGGGTTTAGGCAGTTTTGATAGAAAATCTTCGTTGTCTTTTGGTATTGTGGGAATGCACGGAGACAAAGAGACGAATTTAATGGTCTATGAATCCGATGTAATAGTGGGATTAGGCGTAAGATTTTCCGATAGAGCAATAGGGCATAGGGAAGGATTTAGCGAATCAGCAAAAGTGATTCATATAGATACAGATCCTACAGAATTTAATAAAAATATAGATACAGATGTGGCAATAGCAGGTAGTATGCAAGAAATACTCAAAGAATTAATAAAAGCCCTTAAAGATACAAAATACAAACCTAGATATTATATGAATGAAAGAGATGAAATTGACAAGGACTTCATACCTTTGGTTACCCTGGAATTATTACAAAATCATTTCCCAGACGATACCATAATTGCAACAGATGTAGGACAACATCAGATGTGGACTGTAAGAAAATGGCAGTTTACAAAACCTAGAACTTTAATAACATCAGGAGGACTAGGTGCCATGGGCTTCGGAATGGGAGCAGCTATTGGAGCGAAAATTGGCAAACCTGAATCTCCAGTAATATTAATAACGGGAGATGGATCCTTTAGAATGAATCACCATGAACTTATAATGGCTAAGGATCACAACGTTCCAATAACTGTAGTAGTTTATAATAATAGCACCTTGGGAATGGTACGCCAATGGCAAGCGCTATTTAACGAAAAACGATACTCAGATACAGATATAGCACCGAATCTAAACTACGAATATTTGGCTATGGCTTATGGAATAAATTACGCAGGAGAATTTTCCAGTCGTAGAGAATTGATGGAGATACTAAAGACCTTGGATTACAAAAATAAAATAAATCTATTAG
Organism: Tissierellia bacterium; assembly: GCA_012728775.1. Next base: position 18,186 of record JAAYEN010000126.1, on the reverse strand, counting down.
TTTTTAATCTAGACCACGACATGGGAGCATTCCCAATGGTGGCAGCAGGACAAAGCATTAATAATGTTATAGAATTTATTGATTAGCCTTGGTAAATATTTAAAATAATTTGCTTAACATTCAAATATTGGATATTGCAAAAGATAAAAATTGATAGTATATTATTTAGTAGTATTTAAATCACTAAATTGCTTATGTATTTTTATCTGAAGGGGTGGAGAGTTGAATTATATGGATCTTCCTGATATAGGAAGTAAAATACGAGAAATTAGACAAAATAGAGGTATAACCTTGGAAGAGGCGTCAAAACTTACCTCGGTATCCAAAGCAATGTTAGGACAAATTGAAAGAAATGAATCAATACCTACAATATCTGTACTTTGGAAGGTAGCAGGAGGTCTTAGAATATCAATGTCTGATTTATTGAAAAATGACCCTGAGGATCTTAGCCCTGTTAACATAGAAAAAGATTTAGAACCAGTTTTTGAATCAGAAAATCGAATGGAACTCTATGACGTGTTTCCTTTTAGCCCTTCAAGTGGTTTTGAGTATTTTTATATAAAAATGCATCCTGGTGCTAGAAGTGAGTCGGATTCACATGTGAATGTAGTTTCAGAGTATGTGGTAGTAACCCAGGGGAAAATGGATATTATCTTAGATGATGTGGTTTATACTTTGGAAGCACCAGCGTCATTTCAGTTTCAACCTAAACAAAAACACACTTATGCAAATCCTTATGATGAATTAGCAATATTCCAAAATATTGTAAAATATTAAATAATAAATTATAAATATCTTCTAGAAAATTTCTAGGAGATTTTTTTATTTTAAAGAAAATTACACAAAAGTTGTGCGTTTTAGCGTACGCAAGTAGTTGTCTTATTATTATCAAAAAAATGTACTCAAATAATAAATAAACAAATAATAAATCTATGTAAATCAGCATTTTAGCAAAATAAAAAGTGTTGACATTATATTTTTGCTATGATATATATATGATATGAAAAACGTTATAACATACTAACATATGATTTAACGTTTTTTTAATTAATAAGGCGAAAACGGTTTCAGTGCACAAAGCTGTTGAAAAAGCTTAAGAAACCATTAAAGCCAATACAAAATAGGAGCTCCATAAGAAAATCTAAAAATACGTAATAACGTATAATTTGAATAAGGAGAGTATTATGGAAAATTTTTTGGGGATATTAGAAAAAATTCAGGCTGTAGTATGGGGCCCGCCTACAATGGCATTATTAATTGCAACTGGTTTATATTTGACAATAAGGTTAGGCGGAATTCAATTTAAACATTTTGGAACAGCATGCAAATTGATATTTGAGAAAGAAGAGGGTCAAGGTGACGTATCTACATTTGGAACTTTATGTGCTACTTTAGCGGCAACTATTGGAACTGGTAGTATTGTAGGTGTTGCTACGGCGATTAGAGCTGGTGGACCTGGAGCGTTGGTTTGGATGTGGCTATCGGCAATAGTGGGTATGGCTACCAAATACGCAGAGTGTTTATTAGCTGTTAAATATAGAAAAGTCGACCAAAATGGACAGATGATTGGTGGACCAATGTATTACATACAAGAAGGGTTAGGGAAAAAATGGATTTGGTTAGCAAAAATATTTGCTTTCTTCGGAGTTGTAACTGCAATTTTCGGATCTGGTACTTTTCCACAAGTTAACGCAATAACATCTTCTACTCTTCAAACATTTAACTTACCAGTTTTATGGGTTGGAATAGTGATAACAGTTCTATCTGCAGTAGTAATTGTTGGTGGAATCAATTCCATAGCAAAAGTTGCAGAGTTTATTGTTCCAATAATGGCATTTTTATATGTTGGAAGTGGAATTGCAATAATGGCATTAAATGCAGGCAAGATTCCAGCAGCTATATCTTTAATATTCCAATCAGCATTTAACCCTAGAGCTGTAGCAGGCGGAGTATCGGGTACAGTCATAGCTGCAGTTATGTCCTCGATGAGAGCAGGTATTGCAAGAGGTATTTATACAAATGAAGCTGGTCTAGGTAGTGCGCCCATTATGGCAGCAGCTGCTCAAACTAATTCCAGTGTAAAACAAGGATTGTTATCTATGACAAGTGTATTTTTTACAACAATAGTTATTTGTTCTATGACAGGAATAGTAATAGTATTATCAGGTTTATTAGATACAACAGCTTTGGACGGTGGAAATCTTTCCAATACAGCATTTCAAGTAGGAATGCCAGGAAATTTTGGGATGTATGCAGTAACTATAGGTTTAATATTCTTTGCATTTACGTCAATTATTGGTTGGTGTTACTATGGCGAAAGATGTATCGTATATTTAACTAATAGTGTTAAATCAATTATACCTTATAAAATAGTTTATATAACATGTGTAGCACTTGCACCTTACTTAGAATTAAAGCCAATTTGGGCTATGGCAGACATAACTAATGGACTTATGGCGTTTCCAAACCTAATAGCATTAGTTGTACTTACTCCTATAGTAGTTAAGGAGACAAAATTATATTTTGAAGGACAAACTTCACCAGGCAAGCAGGTAAAAGATGCAGAAAAAGTTGCATTGGTAGAATGAAATAACAGGAGGTAAATAATGTTATCAGAAAGAATGAGAAAAGGAAAAGATAATTATATAAATTCTAAGCCACATATCTCATATGAAAGAGCTAGAATTTGGACAGAGTCACACAAAAAAACAGAAGGGATGGAAGTACCTTTAAGAAGGGCAATTGCTTTTAAAGACACTTGTGAAGAACTCGGAGTTCATATTTTTGAAGGTGAATTAATAGTAGGAGCGTCTGGAGAGTTTAGAAAATGTGGTATTTTAACGCCAGAATTTTCTTGGACATGGGTAGATAGGGAAATGGATAATTTTGACAAAAGAGTTCAAGACCCATATGAGATAACAGAAGAACAAAGAGCATATATTAGAGAAAATATATTTCCATATTGGAAAGGACAATCTCTTGAAGAAGCTTTCTTAGCTCAAATTGATCCAGAAATCGCAAAAATTACAGTAGATACTGGAATAGTAGATAATGACTCCAAATGGAGACAGGCAGTTGGAGAATTAACTCCAGACTACCAAGACGTACTTTTCAAAAAAGGTTTTAGAGGAATTATTGATGAAGCTCAAGAAAAACTAGAAGGTTTAAAATTAACAGATGCAGAAAATTATGACAAAATAATATTCTACAAGTCTATAATTACAACATCAGAAGCTATTATAACTTTAGCTAACAGATATGCTGATGAAGCAGAAAAAATGGCCGAAGGTGAAACTGGAACAAGAAAAGAAGAGTTGATGGAAATTTCTAAAAACTGTAGAAGAGTACCTGAATTTCCACCAACAACATTTTGGGAAGCATGCCAATTCTTCTGGTTTGTACAATTGAGTGCAATTTTGACAGAAAATCCCCTTGCTTTAAATCCAGGACGTTTTGACCAATTTATGTATCCATATTATGAAGCCGACGTTAAAGCGGGAATTTTAGATGATGAATGGGCACTTGAATTAATTGAAAGCTGTTGGCTAAAATTATCAGAATGGGTTTGGACAATTTCTGCCAATACTGCAGATTTCTTCGCAGGATACAATCAATTCCAAAATCTTACAGTAGGTGGAAAGAAAAGGGATGGAAGTGATGCTACAAATGAACTTAGTTATCTTTGCTTAAAAGCTACTGCTGAATTACAAACACATCAACCAGGTTTAAGTGTAAGAGTTCATCAAGATTGTCCTCAAGAATTTTTAGATGCAATAACTGAACTAGTGAGCTTAGGTACAGGATTCCCAGCAATCCACAATGATGCTGCTGGATATCAAATGCTTATTAATAATGGATATGAACCTGAAGATGCAAGAGATTGGAATAACTGTGGATGTGTAGTTCCACACTTTAGAAAAACTCATGAATGGACATCAGCAGTAAATCTTAATATAACCGCTGCCCTAGAGATGGCTATGAATGCTGGTAAGATGCGTTTAACTGGTGAAAAACTAGGAATAACAGATAAATTAATCACTGAATATACAAGCTATGAAGAATTAGAAGAAGCTTTTTATAAAGAATTTGATAGATTAGTTGAGTATTCTGTTTATAATACTATACTTGCTCAAAAACTTCATAAACAAATGGTTCCAAGACCATTTTTATCTTCAACTCAAGAAAGTTGCTTAGAAAAAGGCGTTGATCTAGTTGACAATGGAAATAAATACAATATCGGACCAGTAATAACTTCTATTGGACTAGCTGTTACATCAAATGCCCTTGCAGTTATTAAAAAACTAGTATTTGAAGATAAAGTATTGTCCCTAGAAACACTTCATGATGCTTTAGAAAAGAATTGGGAAGGTTATGAAGAACTAAGACAAATATGCCTAAATGTTCCAAAATATGGCAATGATGATGATTATGTAGATGATATTGCAAGAAAAATGGCAAACCACCAATATAATTATGTAAGAAGTTTCAAAGATGTAAATGGAAATGACTTCTTATCTGCATTTATGGGAATATCAAATTATTTACCAACAGGAAGAATATTAGGCGCAACGCCAGACGGAAGAAAAGCTACAGAGCCAATTTCTGAAGGAGTTTCTCCATATGCAGGAACAGACAAATCCACACCACTTGCAGCTATGAAGAGTGCGGCTAAAATGAATCAAGATGTTCATTCAGGTGGTACACTTCTTAACCTAAGACTTGGAAATGATTTGGTTAAAACTAAGAGAGGACAATCAAATCTTGGTAATGTAATTCAAGAGTTCTTCTCACTAGGTGCATTCCACGTACAATTTAATACTATTTCTACAGATGTATTATTGGAAGCTCAAGCTAATCCTCAAAACTACAAGGATCTTTTGGTTAGAGTAGCAGGATATAGCACACAATTTGTAAACTTATCTAAATCTATGCAAGATGCGATAATCGCAAGAAGCATACATGACGAGTTTTAATAAATGCCCCAAATACTGCATGGACACCATATAGGTGGCTATGCAGTATTTATTAAAAAAGGAGGTATAAATTTTGGATAAAGGATATTTAATTGATATTCAGCATTTTTCAGTAAATGATGGAGATGGAATAAGAAGTACAATCTTTTTTGCCGGTTGTCCATTAAGATGTGCTTGGTGCTCTAACCCTGAAGGTTTTACCAATATGAACAAAGTAATGCATGTGGATAAATTATGCATTGAATGTCAAAAATGTACAGAAGTTTGTCCAAAGGGTGTAAGTTCTAACCTCAATAAAAGAGAAGAAAGACTTAAATGTAATAACTGCGGATTATGTGTAAAAGTATGTCCAACAAATAGCAGACAAAATATGATATTTGAATGGACATCAGAAGAAGTAGTGGATGAAGTATCTAAATACTTTGGTTTTTTTAGAAGAAGTGGCGGTGGAGTAACCTATTCCGGCGGAGAATGTACAATGCAAATAGACTTCCTTACTAAACTATGCAATGCTTTTTATGATTTAAACATAAATCAAGCAATAGAAACAGAAGGATATTTTAAATTAGAAAGAGTATTACATATTTTTGAAAAAATGGATCAAATTTTTATAGATATAAAACATATGAATACGAAAAGGCATAAATATTTTACGGGAGAGGGAAATGAACTGATACTTGAAAATATAAAAGCCTTAGGTGAACAGTTTGATAATATAGTTATTCGAATTCCTTTAATAAAAGGAGTAAATGCTGATGAGGAGAATATCATTAAAACTGCAGAATTTGTAAAAGAAAATATTTTAAGAAATCCTAGGATGGAATTATTGCCATATCACAGGTATGGAGAGTCCAAATATGAAACTTTAAATATAACAAAGCCATCAGAATTTTTTGGAAGACCAGATTCTCAAGAGATAGAATATTTTGAGGAAATAATTAAAAATATTGGAGTTGAAATAGTTAGTTTTAATTAAATATCACTTTGAGCAAAGGAAAGTTTACTCACATAAAATTTAGTAAATATTTATTAATTTATTACAAAAATTTAACGATCCTTATTGATTTTTAATTGATAATGATTTATCATATTATTGACAGAAAAATATCAATTGAAAATTGGAGGAGATATATTATGAATCGTTATACATTGCCAAGAGATATGTATTATGGTGAAGGAGCATTGGAAGCTTTAAAAACTTTAGAAGGAAAAAAAGCAATTGTAGTAGTAGGTGGAAGTTCTATGAAAAAAGCTGGCTTTTTAGATAAAGTTGTAGAATATTTAAAAGAAGCTGGAATGGAAGTAGAAACCTTTGAAGGAGTAGAATCTGATCCATCTGTAGAGACAGTTATGAGAGGCGCTAAAGCTATGCAGGATTTTGAACCTGATTGGATAGTAGCTATGGGCGGCGGTTCTCCTATAGATGCAGCAAAGGCTATGTGGGCATTTTACGAATACCCAGAAGTGACTTTTGAAGACTTATGTATTCCATTTAACTTTCCAAAACTTAGAACAAAAGCTAAATTTGCAGCTATTTCGTCTACTAGTGGAACAGCAACAGAAGTTACAGCCTTCTCAGTTATAACTGATTATGAAAAGGGAATCAAATGGCCATTAGCAGACTTTGAAATTACTCCAGATGTGGCAATATTGGATCCAGCTATTGTAGCTTCAATGCCAAAATCCTTAATAGCTAATACAGGATTAGATGCTCTTACTCACGCAGTTGAAGCATATGTATCTACAGCTAACAGTCCATTTACAGATCCATTGGCAATTAAAGCTATTCAAATGGTTTTTGAATATTTAGAAAAATCTTATAATGGAGATTTAGATGCAAGAGAACAAATGCATTATGCTCAATGCTTAGCGGGACAATCATTCTCAAATGCATTATTAGGAATAGTTCATTCTATGGCACATAAAACTGGAGCGATTTTCTCTACAGGACATATAACTCACGGATATGCGAACGCAATGTATCTTCCATATGTAATTCAATACAATAAAGCTGATGCAACTGCTCTTAAGAGATATGGCGAAATAGGAAAATCTTTAGGAATTGAAGGAACTGACGAAGAAATTACCGCAGAATTAGTTAGAAGAATTAAAGAACTTAGTGGAAAATTTGATATTAAACACAATTTAAAAGATTTTGGAATTATCGAAGATGAATTCAACGAAAAAATTGCTGAAATTTCTAAAAATGCAGTAGAAGATGCATGTACTGGAACAAATCCAAGAAGTATAGATCCAGAAGATATGGAAAAATTATTTAGATATATTTACGAAGGTAAAGATGTAGACTTCTAAAATAAGAGATTTTAAATGACCCTATACTAAATTGTCGATATGTATATAGAGTTATCCTAAAAAGTTGGACGTTATAGAGTAGGTACGAAATTATGTACTTACTCTATTTTATTGTAGTTTAATTGACTAGTTTTTTAGTTATAAATAGACATTCTTGATACTGTTCTCTAAAAGCTTATTATTTGTTTATAAATTAATTAATGGTAAAATAATATAAAACTCAATCAAAAAGCCTTATTAATGTAACATTTAATTCATTATTATATTGAAAAAGTAACTAATTGTTAATCCGAAAACGTTGACTTAAAGAATTTAAAGTCATATAATCTAAGAAAAAACTAAGGAGGTTTTTATGAATTATTTTGACTTTAAAGGACAAGTAGCAGTGATATTTGGTGCTTCATCAGGAATTGGAGCAGCAACGGCTGTTGCCTATGCTGAACATGGTGCTAAGGTTGTAATAGTAGCTAGAAGGCTTGGAAAATTGGAAGAACTTAAAGCTAAAATCGAAGCAAACGGTGGAGAAGTATTAGCAATAGAATGCGATGTAATAAGTGAAGAAAGTGTTAAAAATGCAGTTAAAAAAATAAAAGAAGTTTATGGTAAAGTAGATATTTTATTTAACAATGCAGGAATTGCACAAAGAGGTTCTGTAGAGCAACTTACTGTTGATGAATGGGATTACTCAATGAATGTTAACGTTAGAAGTATAATGCTAACATCAAAGTACATATTACCAATGATGAAGGAAAGGAAATTTGGAAAAATTGTAAATACAACTAGTATAAATGCAGTTCTTTTTGACAAAGGTGATGAACTTACAAGACATGTTTATAATGCGAGTAAAGCTGCAGTAATAGGATTAACAGGAGCAATGGGTGCTACATACGCAAAACATGGCATAACTGTAAATTCAGTTGGACCTGGACTTTTTGAAACTGAAATGACTGAGAATACACTATTTGCACACGAGGGTTTTATGAATGCATATAAAATGCTTAATCCTGTTGGAAGAGCAGGTAATATGGAAGAAGTTGTGGGCGTGATATTATTCTTGTCTTCTCCTGCTTCAAATTATTGTGTTGGCGAGTACATAAGAGTAGATGGTGGGTTATCAAGGGTATAAATAATATTAAAGAAGTATTGACCTTTTTTTAAAGGATTTTTGTAAAATGGTGCTGATGACTAATTCATTGGCACTATTTTACTTGTAATAAAAAATATAGACATACCTGCCACTATTTCCTAAAATACAGTCTCCCACAAAAATAAAAAGGGATACTTAAATGTTTTAAAAAAGTATCGACCTATCTTTATCAGGATAAGCCGATACACAAACTATTTTACACTACCATTATCTTTCACTCATTATTATTTCTACTTCATCTTCATTTAATCCCACCATAGCTTCACCTAAATTTTCACTTACTTCGGCTAGAATTTTTGGATTGTCATAATTTTCCACTGCTTTGACTATTGCTTTGGCACGTTTTGTTGGATCTCCTGATTTGAATATCCCTGATCCAACAAATACTCCATCAGCACCTAGTTGTCTCATTAGAGCAGCATCGGCAGGGGTAGCTACACCACCAGCAGAAAAGTTTGGAACTGGCAACTTGCCATGTTGATATACGTATAATACTAAATTATAGGGTACTTGGAATTCTTTGGCTACATCGAATAGCTCATCTTCTCTAAGGGAGCATATGTATCTTATTTCTTTTTGGATAGTTCTCATGTGATAAACTGCTTGGACTACATCTCCAGTACCAGCTTCTCCCTTTGTTCTAATCATCTTTGCACCTTCTTGGATTCTGCGCAAAGCTTCTCCGATATTTCTAGCACCACAAACAAATGGAACTTTGAAAATTGATTTATCTATATGATAGATATTGTCAGCTGGGGATAAAACTTCTGATTCATCTATACAATCCACATCTATAGCTTCTAGAATTTGTGCTTCTACAAAATGACCAATTCTAACTTTTGCCATAACTGGAATGGATACTGTGTCCATAATTTCTTTTATCATTTTGGGATCACTCATTCTTGAAACTCCGCCAGCTGCTCTAATATCTGCAGGTATTCTTTCTAAAGCCATAACTGCTACTGCGCCAGCTTCTTGTGCTATTTTTGCTTGTTCAGGATTAGTAACGTCCATTATTACTCCGCCCATTAGTTTTTTAAAATCCATAATATTCTCCTTTTACCTAAATTGTTATTTAAATGTTAAAGGAAAACTGGTATTAGTAAAAGGGTCAAAATAACATTATTTGTAGGTATCAGTTATTTGGTTTTTTGGTTAAAGTTTATGGTTTTATTATAACTACAAAAGCATATAAAAATCGGTTCAAAGGCTACTGTTTGAACCGATTTATACAATTTATTATCCATAAACAATATTAGATAAAGGAACTTTTTATTAAAATTTATCAAAATAAATATTTTCTTCTGGTATTTCTTTTTCTTTTAAAGATTCCACGATAGAGTCAATCATAACTGGGCTACCACATAAGTATGCAGTGTAGTTTCCACCTTGTTCTACGTACTTGTCAATGGAGTTGTTAACTCTTCCAACATCTCCTGTCCAGCCCATTTCATCAGTAACTCTAGATAGAGTAGGCAAGAATTGGAAATTACTTAAATCTTTTTCGAATTGCTCTAATTCATCTACTACAAATAAATCATCTGGAGTTTTTGCTCCAAAGAAAAATTTTGCTTCTCTTTGAATATCATTATCTCTCATGTGATGTAAGATTGATAATATTGGAGCCATACCAGTTCCAGCTGCAACCATTAGTATTGGACCTCCATCATCATCTTTGTAATAGAAATCTCCATATGGTCCGTTTAGATTAACTACATCTCCTTCATTTAAGAATTTGTGTACATAAGTAGTAGCTATACCACCTGTAAATCCAATAAATAGTTCTACATAACCTGAATCTGTAGCAGAAGATGCAATGGAGTATGCTCTAAATACTTCTTCGTCATTTCCATCATACATTGGGGCTTTGATTTGAACATATTGTCCTGGTTTAAAATTCAAATGTTCTCCTTCTGGAAGTTTAAATCTAACTCTTTTAATAGTAGGAGTAACTTCAGTAATTTTTTCTACTATTACATCATATTCTTTTACATTAAACAATTCTTCAGGTATATTAATTTGAATATCTTGTTTTACTTTACATTGGCATGAAAGTCTTACATGGTTTTCAAGTTCTTCTTTAGTCAACCAGGGAAGTTCTGTAGCTAAGACAGGACCTCCTCCTTCTAAAACTTTAACTTTGCAATAACCGCAAGTTCCTTTTCCTCCACATGCTGAAGGTATAAATATTTTTTCATTCATCAAGGTGGACAAAAGGGACTTACCACCTTCGACTGTAAATTTTTTGTCGTCGTTAATTGTCAGTTGTACTTCTCCATAATCAGCAATATATTTGTCAGCAAAAGTAAGTATAAGTGCCAACACTCCAGATATTAAGGAGACAATCACAACAGTTGTTAATATTGTCATATCTTCCTCCTTATGAAATCTGAACTATTCCAGAAAAGCCGATAAATGCCATAGCCATAATACCTGTGATTATTAGCGTTATAGCGGGTCCACCTAAACCTCTAGGTAGAGTACTTTCGTTTATTCTAGATCTGATTCCTGCCATGGAAATAATTGCAAGAGCCCATCCTAATCCCGAACCTAGTCCAAAAAATGCAGTTTGGATAAAGTTATAATTTCTTATTACCATAAAGAGTGAAACTCCTAGAATAGCGCAATTTACTGTAATAAGTGGAAGGAATATTCCCAGTGCATAATATAGATTTTCAAAATATCTTTCTAATACCATTTCCAAAAATTGAACAAAGGCAGCTATAACTAAGATAAATATAATAAAACGTAGGTAATCTAATCCAAAGGGAATCAATACATAATGATACACAAAATAATTTAAAACTGTAGTAATTGCTAATACAAAGGTAACGGCAATTCCTAAGCCTGTTGCAGTTTCAATTTCTTTAGACACTGCTATAAAGGAGCACATTCCAAGGAAATTTGAAAAAATCATATTACTTGTAAATATTGATGCAAAAAATATTACCATTGGGTGTATATCTATCATTTTTTAGCCTCCTCTTTTTCCAATTTTTTGTTAGTAGCAATCCACATGAATATTGCTAAGATAAAAAACGCGCCCGGTGGCATTATCATCAAAGTCCATGCGGTCCAACCTGCTGGCATTATTCTAAAGCCGAATACACTTCCAAATCCTAAAATTTCTCTGATAACTGCAATAGCTAGTAATACTACTGTATAACCTAATCCAGCTGCAGCACCATCTATTAAAGAGTCCACTGGTCCATTGGATATTGCAAAAGCTTCAGCTCTACCCATGATTATACAGTTTGTAATAATCAGACCAACATAAGGTCCTAAAGCCTTGGACATTTCAGGCATATACGCCTTTAAGAAAATATCTACCAAAATTACATAAGCAGAAATAATTAAAACTTGAACCATCATACGAATATGACTTGGAGTCCATTCTCTAATTAAAGATATTGTAAAAGAGGATAGAGCAGTAACGAAGATAAGTGCAACTCCCATAATCAATGAGTTGAGCATTAAATTCGTAACGGCTAAAGCAGAACAAATTCCTATAACTTGATAAATAATAGGATTGTCATCTATAATTCCATCTCTTATGATTTTATTGCGTTTTGCATTTTTAGCCATTGAGCCCTCCTCCTTCTTCTATAAATCTTTTTAATCCAGCGTTAATCATATTTTGTACAAAAGTAGAGGTTTGAGTAGCACCAGCAATGGTGTCAATATTTCCACCTGGTGCAGGTCTACTGATAATATATTCGCTTGTGGAATCAGAAATTTCTACCCCTCTAAATTGTTCTTTGTAAGGAGCTTCTGAAATTCTTCCTCCTAAACCAGGAGTTTCATTTTGGGTAATAAATTCTATTCCAGTGATTTTGTTTAAGTCTTTATTTATTCCAATAAACCCTGTAATAGAACCCCAAAGTCCAGGACCATTAAAAGGCACAGCATAAGCTACTGGTTCAGATCCTTCATTAAGTACATATATGGATTCATCGTCAGAATTTTTTTCTTCAGTAATTCTCTCATCGAAGATTCTAGTTACATCTTCATCTGTCGTATTTTCATCATATAAATCGAAAACATATAAAATTTTTCTTCTTAGTTCTAAATCCTCATTTTCTTGGACAATAGCTAAAGTGGATTCATTTAGAAAAGCTAGCAATATAGTACATATCGCAGTGACAACTATCATGAATATGATAGGATATGCTATAGATTTTTTATTCATGCCTTAGCCACCTCACTTTTTGCTTTTGCTTTTTTCTTTTGAGCATTTATTGCATAATCGATGATAGGTGCGAATGTATTACCGATTAAAATGGCAAACATCACTCCTCCTGAGAATAAAGCAAATCCTCTAATTATAACTGTTACAGCTCCAATTATAATTCCAAAAATCCATTTACCAAGGGGTGTCTTTGCAGCACTAATGGGATCAGTCGCCATAAATACCGTTCCAAATAAAAATCCTCCAGATAACATTCCTATAATAGGATTTGGCACACTTTCTACGCCCATAGCATTAAAAATTAAAGTAATCCCAGCAAATCCGAGAACACATCCTGCCATTATTTGCCACGATGCAACTTTTGTATAAATTAAATAAATTGCACATAGTAAAATTAAAATTTTGCTAGCTTCACCAATTACACCTGGCACATTACCGATAAGTAATTCTATTATGTCAGGAAGTGAGCCTTCATTTCTAAATGCTAAAAGTGGAGTTGCAGTTGAAACTGCGTCAATTTCAGGAAATATCCAAGTTGCAAATCCCCCGGGAAAATCAGAAAGGGACGGAACTTGGTTCCAATGAATTGTTAAAGGTTCTGGAAAATTTATGTAAACAAAACATCTTCCTACTATTGCAGGGTTAAAAATATTTCTACCAAATCCTCCAAAGACCATTTTGCCAAAAAATACACCAAATACAATTCCTACAACACTCATCCAAAGGGGAAGTGCCACAGGTAAAGTCATGGTATAAAGAATAGCTGTGACTAAAACAGCTTCTGAAACCTTTTGTCTTTTTAAAATTCTAGTTTCAAATAAGTATTCTGTTAATACAGCACATATAATGTTTACAGACGTCAAGAGCAAAACTCTAAGTCCATTAAAGTAAACTGATGCAATTAAAATAAGTAATAATGCCTTCAAAACAGTTCGCATCATCTTCTGCTTTGTAAAATGTTGCTCAACAAAACTCATAATCGACCTCCTTAAATTTAATAATAAATATAAAATTTTAATCATTTAAATATATTATGTCAATTATATCAAATAAATCGACAATCCTAAAGTGAAATTACAAACTATTTACCAATTTATTTAAAAGTATTAACGAAGTTTATTACCTTGAAAATAATAAGAAAATAGATTCATTATAGCTTATTTTACAAAGATATAAATATTATACCCGTTGGAAAAAATACATATCCATAATTGAAAATTATAGAGAAATTAAAGAATTAAATATAATTTACTAAATTTACTAAAACTATTGTAGATATATAAAAGATAATGTATAATAAACTTGAAAGATATTAATAGATAATTTCTTAAAGGAGGCTACATATGAAAGGTTTTGCAATGTTAAAAATTGGAGAAGTTGGCTGGATAGAAAAGGAAAGACCAGCATGTGGACCTATTGACGCAATAGTTAAGCCTATTGCTTTAGCACCATGTACATCCGATATACATACTGTCTGGGAAGGTGCCGTTGGAGACAGAAAGAACATGATATTGGGTCATGAAGGATGTGGAGAGGTTGTAGAAGTGGGCGCACTTGTAAAAGACTTTAAACCTGGTGATAGAGTACTTATACCTGCAATTACACCTGATTGGAACTCTTTGGCAGCTCAAGGAGGATATTCAATGCACTCTGGCGGAATGTTAGGTGGTTGGAAGTTTTCAAACTTTAAAGACGGAGTTTTTGGAGAATTTTTCCACGTAAATGACGCAGATGGAAATTTAGCTCACTTACCAAAAGAAATAAATCCAGAAGATGCTTGTATGCTTTCAGATATGGTTCCTACAGGATTCCATGGAGCAGAATTAGCAGATGTTCAATATGGAGATGAAGTTTTAGTAATAGGAATTGGACCAGTAGGTCTAATGGGAGTTGCTGGAGCAAATTTAAGAGGTGCTTCTAAAATTTACGCTGTTGGATCTAGACCAGCTACAGTAGAAGCTGCAAAATTCTATGGCGCAACTGATATTATCAATTATAAAGACGGATCTATTTCTGATCAAATTAGAGAACTAACAAAGGGCATTGGAGTAGATAAAATAATTGTAGCTGGTGGTACAGTGGACACATTTGGAGAAGTAATGGACATACTAAAACCAGGTGGAAAGATAGGAAATGTTAACTATCTTGGATCTGGCGATTATGTTAAACTTCCTAGGGTTGAATGGGGAGTTGGAATGGGTCATAAACAACTTCAAGGTGGATTAATGCCAGGCGGAAGATTGAGAATGGAAAAACTTGGAAAATTAGTAGCTTGTGGAAAACTAGATGTTTCCAGATTAATCACTCATAGATTCGAAGGTTTCGAACATGTTGAAGATGCTTTAATGCTTATGAAAGATAAGCCAGCGGATTTAATTAAACCAGTAGTAAGAGTAGAAGACTAAAAAAATATTCCAGATAAGGATGGCCGTCAAAAGCCATTCTTATTGATTTTATAAGGAGATCAGATGAAAGTATTAGTCGTTTCAGGATTTCTAGGTTCAGGGAAAACTACATTTATAGAAACCCTTTCAAAAAAAATAGAAAAATTTATAGTAGTCTTGGAGAATGAATATGGAGAAGTAGGTATAGATGGAGATATCTTGAAAAAAGACGATATTGAAATATGGGAACTTACTGAAGGTTGCGTTTGCTGCACTATAAAAGCTAATTTTGCAACTTCTATCTTAACTATATATAACTCCCTAAATCCAGATCTTTTAATAGTTGAGCCTACAGGATTAGGAATGCTTAGTGCTGTATTAGACAATATTAGAAAGATCGAATACGAAAGAATTGAAATCTTAGATCCAATAACAATTGTGGACGCTACTGCAATTGATAAACACGAAGAAGAATTTGAAGAGATTTTTACCGACCAGATTCAAACTTCCAACAAAGCAATTATTTCCAAGCTTTCTTTAATAGATGAAGAAAAAATAAATGAAGTAGAATGGAAAATTAAACAGAGAAATCCCAATATACAAGTTCATAAAAAAGAATTTAATGATTTAGACGATGTGTTTTGGGCAGATTTACTTGAAGATTATTTAGATATGGATTTTGAATACATTGAGAAAAATATTCAATTATCTGTGGATTCTTTAGGACTTGAAGGTATAGAATTTGAAAACCTTTTTGATTTTCAACAAAATATGTCTGCTATAATTAGCGGTAGATTTGGAAAAGTTTTACGAGTAAAGGGATTTTTGAAAATCAATGGCGTTTGGTCTAGAGTGGATATTGTAAACGATATTTATACTTTGACAAAAATAGAAGAAATGCCAGAGTCTAAATTGGTATTTATTGGGAAAAATTTAGAAAAAGATGAATTAAATATTCTATTCAATAATAAATAAGTTATTCTAACTGAACTAAGCCTTTAAATCTAGACAAAGATTTAGAGGTTTTTTCAATGCCAAATCATATTTAGAAATTAAAAGACAAAAAAATAACTATTAAAATGAAACTGATTAAAAAATGTAATTATCCTTTTCGTGATTTAAAAATAAAATGAATGGTATAAAAATAATAACTAACAAAATTTCAGGAGGATTATATGAACTACGTAAACCACAATGTTGAAGAACACAAGAAGTTTAAAGATCTGATGGATCAAGTTGAAAAATCTGAAGGTAAGAAAAAGGTAGAAGCTTTTCAAGAACTTTTTGCAAATTTACATGGACATCATTCGGCGGAAGAAGAAATAGTTTTTCCAAAATTAAAAGAAAAAGCTGAAGGGGAAGATTTAGAAGTTGTAAAAGAGATGATTGAAGAACATCACTTAGGAAATTACCAATTCAGTATTATTAACAGAACCTCTGAGGAAAATGAAACCTGGGATGCAAAATTCTCTGTATTAAAAGAAGTATTAGAGCATCACATGGACGAAGAAGAAGATGAACTTGCAAAAGTGGCAAAAAAACTTCTTTCAACTGAAGAATTGGAAGCACTTATGGATGAATTTGAAAAAGTTTATGAAGAAAAAATGAAAGAAAAGAAAAAAGAGATAAAAGGTTAATAAAAATTTAAAGTATCATTCCTAACTAATATAAAACACCCTTCGGACAAAATCCAAAGGGTGTATGTTTATTTAATGAAAAAATATAAGATGATTATTTCCAATAATCAAGTCTTCTATCATCTAAGCCAATATCTTTTGCATAAAATACTGGTTCTTGGCCAGCCTTTCTTTGATTTATATAATTTTGTAAAGCGTCAATGGCAGTTTTAGCCAAAATTACAATAGTAGGTAAGTTGATAAGAGCCATTATACCCATTAATAAATCTGCAATATCCCATGCCAATGTTTGCTCATTTGCAGCTCCAATAAATACTACTAAAACTGCGAAAATTCTGTAAGCATTCATAAACTTTTTAGTTGGCATTTTGCCATTTATGTATGCTAAGTTATTATCTACATAGAATAAATTACCAATTAATGTGGTAAATGCAAATAGAATTAATGCAAAAGTAACGAAGTATGGTCCAAATTGTCCGAATGTAGTGGAAAGAGCAGCTTGAACATAAGGTGCGCCTGCTAGTTCTTCAGCTGGTTCTATTCCTGAGCTTAGGCACATAAATGCAGTAGCACTACAAATAATCAAAGTATCTAAGAATACTGATACCATTTGTACTAAACCTTGTTTAACTGGATGACTAACATCAGCTGCAGCTGCAGCGTTTGGTGCAGAGCCTATACCAGCTTCATTAGAGTACAAGCCTCTTTTAATACCGTACATCATAGCAGATCCAGAAAGTCCACCGAATATGGCGCGGAAATTGAATGCGTCACTAAAAATTCTAGCAAATACTGTAGGCATATAATTCAAATTTAACACTATCATAATGATAGAAACTATTACGTATATAACTCCCATAATTGGAACTAACATAGTTGCAACTTCAATCATTCTTTTGCCACCACCCATAACAGTGTAGCCAGTAGCTAGTGCTAATATACCACCTATTATCCAAGGTGTAATTTGTGGATTATAAAATCCATATGGTGAAAAACTAGATTGGAGATTGTATGCTGCTAACATATTAAATCCTATAGCATAAGTAAGTATTAAACTAATTGCAAAAATAATTCCTATAGTTCTGCTCTTTAAAGCGTTTTCAATATAATATGCTGGACCCCCATAGCTATTGCCTTCATCATCACGTTTTTTGTAAATTTGGGCTAGAGTGGATTCTATAAAAGCAGAAGAACCTCCAACTATTGCGATAATCCACATCCAAAATACTGCACCATATCCACCTAAACATAAAGCGTTAGAAACTCCAACGATATTTCCTGTTCCTACCCTAGATGCGGTAGATACCATTAAAGCTTGGAATGATGATGTTTTTCCCTCTTCTGTTGGTTTTTCTAGTATTACTCTAAATGATTCCCCCAATAATTTTACTTGAATGAAGCCTGTGCGAACTGTAAAATACAAACCTACAGCTATCAAAATAATAATAAGTATCGGATCATATAAATAACCATTGATTTTGCCAATAATGGCACTAAAAGTTTCCATTAAGTCCTCCTAAATTTTATTTATAAAATACAGCTA
>JAAYEN010000296.1 GCA_012728775.1 Tissierellia bacterium | reverse complement strand
TTCGTCTTCGTTGGTTTTGACCACATTTCCATCTACTACGACGTGGGCGATGATATTCCTTTTGTCCTCTTGGTCAATAATCTCTTCGTCATGGGTGGAAAGAATATGAGGATTATTTATTTTACATTTTTGAAGAATTTTAATTAATTTCTTCTCTTCTTTTGTTTCTTCTTCATGCAAATCCATGTGAATGGTCATCATAATTTGGAACTGATCTAATATTGTGTGTTCGATTTCTGTAAAAATTCTATGAACTTCTTCCACCGTCATATCATTTCGAACTACTGCATCGATGGTTGCGTATCTATTATTAGGTCCATAACTATGAAAATTCAAATCATGCGTATCTACAATCTCTTCTCTTTCATCAAACAGTTCGTAGATTCCCTTCAATACTTCTTCATCCACGCTTTCACCCACCAGCTCTCGAACCATTTCTAGAATTAGTTCATATCCGCTCTTTAAAATAAATAAAGAAACAATTATACCTCCGATGGCATCCACAGGCAATTTAGAAAAATTACTTAAAATAAATGCAATAACAACTATACTCGTAACCATGACGTCACTTATGGAGTCTATTGCGCTGGCCTTTAGGGTAGTGGAATCTATTCTCTTCGAAATGTCTGTGTAAAATAAATACATCCAATACTTCATCCCCACAGAAATTAATAACACTACTAAAGATACCCAGGAAAACTGGATTTCTTTTGGATTTAATAAGGCTTCAACTGAAGATTTAATCAA
Source organism: Tissierellia bacterium (assembly GCA_012728775.1). The sequence continues at coordinate 2,243 of JAAYEN010000296.1, read as the reverse complement.
GGACAAACCCACAAACAAAATTACTACAGAGATAGTCAATGTTGCAAGATACTCCATCCTTCCATGGCCATGGGGGTGGTTTTCATCTGAAGCTCGTCCGGCATAAGCCATGCCAAGAGCCGTCACTAAAGATGAAATGGCATCTGTCAAATTATTAAATCCATCTGCAATAATAGAAATAGAATTTGTAAAATATCCTATTAGCATCTTCATTACTGTAATTGACATGTTAAATATTATTCCTACAATTCCTGTTATACTACCTATCTTAGATCTTTGGATAGGATTTTTATAATCTATAAATTCTTCTTTTCTACTGGCCAATCGAACTATGAAGCTCGCAATCATTATTTATTTCTCCCTTCAAACTCTCTATAATAAATGATACCCAAATTCTAACATAATCTTAAGTTATTTGTTATAATTAAATGTAATAGTCGAGGTGAACAGATTTGAATGACAATACCAAAGGTGCAGTGGCCATTATCTTTTCGTCAATTGCATTTTCAATAATGGGAATGTTAGTAAAATATACTGGAGAAGCCACTGTCTTTCAACAAGTATTTTTCAGAAATTTTGTGATGCTTGTATTCGCTGCATTTTTAGTTAAAAATAATAAGGTTTCTTTCTTTGGAAAAAAAGAAAATAGGAAACTTTTATTTTTCCGTTCATTTTTTGGTTTTATGGGTGTTATGGCTTCATTTTATGCAAACAGACATTTATATTTGGGTGATGCCCAAGCACTTTTTAAACTCAATCCCTTTATCGTAACCATTTTCGCTGTAATTTTTCTAAAGGAAAAAATCAATCGATACAATATCCTAGCCTTGATAATAGCTTTTATTGGCACTATTATTATTGTAAATCCAAAATTTGACTCTAGGTTATTTCCTTCGTTGATAGCCATTGCTTCAGCTTGTTTTGGCGGGATTGCTTATGTTATTATAGGAATAATTTCCAAAAGGGATACTCCTGAAGATAAATCCACTATAATTTTTATGTTTGCATTTTGGTCTTTGATTTTCTCTTTTCCTTTTATTGGAGATGTTTTCAGACTAGAGCTTAGGACACTTTTTTATTTATTTTTAGTGGGAGTTTGTGCTTGTATAGCGCAGTTTCTAGTTACTATGGCTTATTCAATTGCTGATGCCAGCAAGATTAGCATTTTCGATTACGTTTCTCTCATCGTCTCTCCAATTTTAGGTTGGTTGGTGTTTAGGGAAAGTTTAGCTAGAAATAGTTATGTGGGAATCGCATTGATTTTATTTGCAGGCTATATTTCTTTTTTAAATGCAAAAAGACAAACTTCCAGAAAATAAAAATCTGCAGTCAGGTTCTATTAAGATCCAACTGCAGATTTTATTTTTTATTATCTGATTTTAATATCCGTAAGTGTCAAATACATATTTTTTTATTCCAGAAACAATTCCGTTTGCGCAGGATTGTTTATATGAATCTGTTTGCAATAATTGCAAGTCTTTTTCATTGGACATAAATCCTAGTTCCACCAACACCGCAGACATTTCTGTATGTTTCAACACTATTAAATCTGGTCTTTGTTTTATTCCTCTGTCGAACATTCCCGTTGCCTTTATCAATTCAGTATGAACTGCTTTTACTAAAGGATATTGAGCATCGTATTTTACACTAGTTAAATCTCTAGGCGCGTACAAGGACTCAATTCCTTCTGATTCCGTGTTCAAACTGCTGTTAGAGTGAATACTTAAGAATACATGGGCTTCTGCCTCATTTGCAATTTTAGGTCTGTTCATAATATTAACTGCAGTGTCTGAAGTTCTAGTCATCACAACTGTATAACCTGCATCTTGAAGTTGCGATTGCACTCGCTTAGCTACGTCAATATTAATATCTTTTTCGTTGTATCCATTGCTAGTAGCTCCAGGGTCTCTACCACCATGCCCAGCATCTACAACTATAACTACGTCCTTTTTGCTAGAAGGAGTTTTTCTAGGTTTTCTTACGATAACTTCTTCTTTTTCTACATTGTCAAATACTTTTCCGTTATCTACGCCATCGGAAGTAACTGGATTGCTTGGCAAGTCGTTTTTGTCCGTGGAATCTGGTTTTGTTACATTTGTATCAGAAGATAATTTAGGTATGATGACCATATCGTCTCCTAGCATCGTAATTTTAACTTGTCCTTCACTAGTTTCTCCAAGAGAGTCTAGTACTACTCTTACGATATTGTCATTTGCACTGTAGTTTCCATCAGGTACAAATTG
>JAAYEN010000263.1 GCA_012728775.1 Tissierellia bacterium | reverse complement strand
AGTGTAGCGATAAATCCAGTTCCTGGTACTTCCTCGATGGGCAATCCCAGTTTTTCTACTTCTGCTTTTAAAAATTTGCTGGTTTCATATTCGTGGCCAGTCACTTCAGGATTCTCATGGAGATATCCCCTTGTGGTATAGAGATATTCTTCTAGATTATTCACCTTTTCGATTATTAAATCGTTATTAATCATTTATATCATCCTTTTTAAATATAATAGATAGGAAATAAGTTAATAACCTATTTCCTACCTGTTTTCTGTTTTATTTACCTATTTTTTTAAGTGCAGCATCTAATTTATCTAATTGTGTCTTAAGAACTTCTTTTGGAGCAGCTATATTGATTCTTTCATAATAATTTCCTTCTTCGCCGAATACATATCCTTCGTCAGTGAAGAATTGTGCATCTTTGTGTAAGAATTCTTCTAATTCTTCTACACTCATTCCAAGTGGTTCACAATTTACCCAAACTAGATAAGTTCCTTCAGTTCTAGTAACTGTAAGTCCTCTAGCTTCGAAGAAATCTACACACATTTGTCTATTTTCATCTAGCAATACTATTAGTTCTTCTAACCATTCTTCACATTCATTATAAGCTATTTCACAAGCTTTGAAGCCTAGTGTATTAATGGATAAACTTCTCATAAGTTCCAATTCTCTTACGAATTTTTTTCTAATTTCTTCATTTTCAATTATCATATTAGAAGTTGCCATTCCTGCTAGGTTAAATGTTTTGGATGGAGCTACACATGTAATTGTTATGTCTGCAATTTCTGGAGAAATCGTGGATAGTACAGTATGCTCATAACCTGGCATTATAAGGTCATTCCAGATTTCGTCAGAAATGATTACTACGCCGTGTTTAACGCAAATATCTCCCATCCTTTTCAACTCTTCCTTGGTCCATACTCTTCCTGTTGGATTATGAGGTGAGCAGAATAGCATTACCTTATTTTTTGGATCAGCACAAGCTTTTTCCAAACCTTCAAAGTCCATTGTGTAAACACCATTGTTATTTAATAATGGTACATTTACTTCTGTAAGATTAGAATTTTCAATAGCAATTCCCATAGGATAATAGATTGGTCTGGAGATGATAATTCCGTCTCCTTCTTCTGTAAAAGCTCTGACTCCTGCTGTAAACGCATTTACGATTCCCGGTGTTTGAACTAACCACTCATCTTTAATTTCATAGTTATGTCTTCTTTTCATCCAGCTTTTAACTGCTTCGTTATATTCTGGATATGCTTTGGAATATCCTAAAACTACTTCGTCTAAGTATTTTTTTAATCCTTCCACAACTTCTGGTGGATTTTTAAGTTCCATATCAGCAACAGATAGAGGTATTACATCCTCATCTACATCTGGATTCCATCCGTACATTTGTAACCATTTAGAAGCTCCTTGTCCTTTTCTGTTTGGTGCAGTAATAAAATCATATTTTGTCATTATATTCTCCTCCTAATTAAAGTTTAATCATATCGTCAGCGTACAGTGTGTCAGTTACATGCTCTCCGTATTTTGCATATGTTACAATTCCATCTTTGTCCAATACGAATGTAGCTGGAAGTTGGTTCTCGTCTCCTTCGTATTTACCGTGTTCTAATCCTAGCTCTGTTGCTTTAGCGATTCTATCCATTGTAGCTCCACCTAATGCATCCTTTATATCTTCAACTCTTTCCAAGCTGAATTTTTTATAAAGTTTCATTTCTGGATCCACTATGATTTCAAAAGGAATTCCAAAATCTTTTATTTCTTCTGCCAATACTTCTGGATCTGATTGAAGAACGACGTATACATCTACTCCGTTAGCTTTGATCTCTTCGTACTTGTCTTTGATTTCTAAAATAGCTAAACTACATACTGTACAGCCTATGTACCTTAAAAACAATAATACATTTTTATCTGCTTTTAATTCATTTAAAAAGCTGTCTTTGCATCCATTTTGCGTGCAAAATCCAAAATCTTCAATCTTTTGTCCCACTTCCAATTTCATTTCAATCTACATCCTTTTATCTTAGCTTTGCCTTATCCAATTCTCTATATGAAATCCAAGGTCTAATTTGCGCAATTGTTTGCTTTACATATTTAAACTCCTGGGGATTTCCTTTTTTTATCGTAACGATTTCATCCACATAATTTAGCTGCTCCATAATCATAGCAGGAAAATT
>JAAYEN010000245.1 GCA_012728775.1 Tissierellia bacterium | reverse complement strand
TTCAATAGCTTCCATCATTTCATTTTTGTTCATATCTTCCATCTTTTCAATAGCCTCCTTAATTATCCAATCAGGCGTGGACGCACCTGCTGTAATTCCTACTCTATTATATAACAAAATCTCAGAAATATCCATTTCCTTGATACTATTTATGAAAAAAACATTATTATTATTCATTTTAGCATATTCATATAGTTTTGTACAATTAGAACTTTTCTTATCTCCTAATACTATAACACAATCTGATGTCTTTGCGAGCTTTATCGTCGCATTTACTCTATCTTTTGTTGCGTTGCAGATTGTATCATGAAAGTGATATTTTATTTTCCTTTCATCCATAAGAGATAGTAACTTGTCTAATATTACTTTTTTAAATGTAGTTTGTACCACAATGTGAATATCTTTGTTAGTATTTAATAAGTCTTCAATAATATTTTCTAAATCAACTTCATTTTCAATTATAACGCCATTATAATCAGAATAACTATTTATTCCTATTACCTCAGGATGTGTCTTACTGCCAAATATTATTAAATAATCTTCTTTATGTTTTTTTGCTAAATTGTGTACCACTTTCACATAGGGACACACTGTATCTATTACTTTAAATTTTTTTGCAAATGCATTTTTTTTATCTGTAGGAGTGCCATGAGACCTTAGAATAAGTGTACTTCCATCTAGAGTTTGTTCTGATAATTCTGTTAATCCTAAATCCTTCAGTCTATTTACTTCATCATCATTGTGAATCAACATTCCATCAATATATACATCTCCATTATTCAGAGCTTCTTCTGTTTTCCTAATAGCTCTTTTTACCCCAAAACAAAAACCCAATGTGTCTGCTAATATTATTTCTATTTCTATCACCCATTATAAATTATATTTAATACTTTTCTGGCTTGTTCTTGATATGAATCATCGCCTAAAGCTTTATTTATTACTACATCATACGGCTCTTTAATATATACATTAATTTTAGAAAAAAGTTTATACGTACTTTCAATGTGGACTGGAATTATTTTTGCTTTCCCCATGTTAGCAATTAATATGGGACCTGCTTTTGCATTTTTAGGATCGTAGCTGTCAACTCTAGTTCCTTCAATGAAAATTCCTACATTTTTTCCTTCTCTAAGAAGTTTAACAGCTTTTTTTAATGCTACTATGTCATTTCCAGTTCGATTTACAGGAAATGCATTTAAACCATAGATTATCTTAGATAACAATTTATTTTCAAAAAGCTCCTGTTTAGCCATAAATGAAATCTTTTGTTTGAAGATTACTCCTAATATTATAGGATCCAGCATACTTTGATGATTTGATGTAATTACATACTTCTCATCTTCAATAGGATTGAATTTTCCTATTACTTTTACTCTGAAAAAAATATTTAGAAAAACCCACAAAATAGCTCTTATTATTGTGTAAAACATATTATCCTCCACAATTAGATAGAATTCCTAATATCTTTTCTACCGTCTCATCTACTGTAAGATTTGTACAATCGACTATTATAGCATCCTCTGCCTTTTTTAAAGGAGAGTGAGCTCTATTGCTATCATCGTAATCTCGCTTTCGTATGGAGTCTAAAACAGTTTCATATTGTGGATTTTCACCTTTTTCCTTAAGCTGTTCTACTCTTCTTTGTGCCCTTTTTTCTAAGATTGCAGTCAAATAAATTTTACATTCTGCATCTTTTAAAATAACGGTACCTACATCTCTCCCGTCCATAATTATATCTTTATCAGAAGCAATTTCTCTTTGTTTGTTTACTAAAAATTCTCTAACTAAAGGAAATGATGAGATTTTTGAAGCTAGCATTCCTATTTTTTCATCTCTTATGTTATTAGATACATCCTCTTCATTTATTAAAATCTTTCCATCTATAACATCAATTTTTATTTCATTCAAAAAAGATTTCATGCTTATTTCATCATTATAATTTATGAAGTTATGTTTATTAAATTCCAAAGCCAAAGCTCTATACATAGCTCCAGTATCTAAATATTCGTAACCAAGTCTATCAGATAATTCTTTTGCTATCGTACTTTTTCCTGCACCTGATGGTCCATCTATTGCTATTTGCATATTATACTTCCTTTATCTCTTTACATTCTAAATAATTATATATGAAATCACAAGCATTATCAATTTGAAATTGCATAATGTCCTGCAGCATAGCCTGTGGAAAAAGCAATTTGTAAATTAAATCCACCTGTAAGTGCATTTACATCTATTATCTCTCCACAAAAATAAAGATTTGGAACTAACTTTGACTCCATTGTCTTAGAATTTAATTCTTTTGTGGAAACTCCACCTTTAGTAACTATTGCTTGCCTAATATGATCCAGCGACTTATATTCAAATTTAAAATTGGTAATCAAGTCCAATATTTTTTTTCTTAAATTTTTATCTATTTCATGAAGTTTAGTTTTATTTTTAATTTCAGATTTTTTAAATAAATATTCTCCTAAGCTTTTTGGAAAATATTCTAAAAACAATGTTTTTATCTCTCTCTTGGGATTGCTATTTATATCCTTCAATAATCTTAATTCTAGTTCGTCAATAGGAATAGATGGCTTAAAATTGCAATATAATTTTATTGAATTTGGGTCTATACCTGATATCATATCTGAAATGGTCAATACCAATGGTCCAGATATCCCTCTATGAGTGAATAAAAAATCTCCAAAATGTGTAATTATTCTCTTATCGTCAATGTAAACAGATATTTCTACATTCTTTACAGTAAGACCAGTAACTATTGTCACATCTTCATCATTTAATAATATAGGACATAGTGATGGCATAGGATCTACAATAGTATGTCCGAAATGTCGTGCAAATTTATAACCATCACCTGTGCTACCAGTTCCCGGATAACTTAATCCACCTGTAGCTATAATTACTTTATTGGCTAGATAGGAATCTTTATCTGTAGTTATGACAAAATGTTTATTTTCTTTATCAATTTTAACTACATTTTCATTCAATATCGTTGTAACTTTGGAAATAGATTTTGATAACGCTTTTATTATATCACTAGACTTATCACTTTGTGGAAATACTCTCATTCCCCTTTCTTCTTTGAGCAAAACGCCATGTTCAATAAAAAAATTCATCACAGCTCTATTATCAAAGCTATAAAGAGATGAATATAAAAATTCGGGATTTCTGGTAATATTATCAAAAAATTCTGATATATCCACGGAGTTTGTTAAATTACATCTTCCTTTTCCTGTTATATATAATTTTCTACCAAGTTTTTCATTTTTTTCTAATAATAATACATCATTTTTATTATCTTTTGAAGCAGCATAAGCTGCCATCATTCCAGCTGCTCCTCCTCCAATAATAACAATATTAAATTCTTTCATAAGTTCTACTCTTTTCCCAAAATTCTTCTAGCTCTTTAAAGGAACCTTCAACATCTCTTGATGTTACAGCACTGATACTTAATAATAGGGTATTAATTATAACCAACGGAGAGACCATAGAGTCAAAGAAGGAGTTCATACTACATCTTGCAATTAAAGATATTGATGAAAAATTAAATATAGGAGATGATTCTGAGTCTGTTAGACTTATTATCCTGTATCCTTTATTGTGTATTAGTTTAACACTTTGTATAGTTCGTTGAGAATATCTAGGTAATGATATGCATATAAGTATATCTTCTGATTTCATATTTACTAGATACTCATATGGTTCCATAAATGTTCCTTCTACCAATACTACATCAAAAGTCATCATTCTTAAATAATGAGCTAGATACTGAGTTAAAAAGTTTGATGTTCGAAGACCCAAAATAAAAATCTTCTTACTCCTATCAATTTCTTTAGCTGCATTCATAATAACTGTAGGATCTAAATTTGTGAACGTAGCATTTATGTCATTTACATCACTATTAATCTGAGAATGAATAAGTTCATTTTCTCCCAATTCTCTAGAAACATCTAGTCTTTGTAGAGTAGTTAGAGTATATTTTATGGAATCAAGAAGAGCTCTTTGAAATTCTCTATATCCACTATAACCCAATTTATATGTAAATCTAACTATAGTAGCTTCACTTACGCCACTTTCATCAGCTAACTCACTAATGGGCATTAGGATAGCCTTATCACTATTTTCAAGGATGTAATCAGCTAATCTTTTGTGCATTTTGCTAAAGGAGTCATATTTTTCGTTTATTATATATAATATATTTTCCATTATTAAATCCTTTCTATTACAATTAGTTGTGGAGGATTGTTTTTTTGATTAATAAAACTAGTGTTAAATACATTAAAAGATTTTTGATCTAAATTACATAAAAAACTAGTAATATTTATTAGTTCTTCTAGGCCTTCTTTATGTCCTGGATAAAAAACTATAATCCCTATTCCTCCTATATTCAAATAAGAGCTTGCTTCACTAACAAATTTTAATGTTGATTTCCAATTAGTAGTAATACTCTTATCACCACCAGGTAGATATCCTAAGTTCATAATAAAAAAATCAATTTTAGAGTTTACGTACTTACTAAATTTCATGTGATTATCCTGAATTAGTTGAACATTATCTCCAAATAAGCCATTATGTTTTAACAATTTTATTGTATTATTTATTGCATCTTTTTGAATATCACA
>JAAYEN010000067.1 GCA_012728775.1 Tissierellia bacterium | reverse complement strand
CCCATGGCCAAACCAGTGATTCCAAATATCTTAGAAAGCCATAAATTAAGTCCTATATTTAGAAAAACACTTAAAATAGAGAGGATTACAGGTTCTCTTATTTGCTTTAATGAATAAAATACCCTTTGTCCTATGGAATTTAATGCAATTCCAGTAATTCCTAAAGAATAGTAAAGAAGTGCTCTAGATGTAATTTCTAATGAGGATAAATCAAATGCCCCCCTAAAGAATAAAAGGGATATTATTTCTTTGGAAAATACCATTAATCCTAGGGTGGCAGGAATAACTAAGAACAAATTATTTTTTAAAGTATAATTGTAGTTTTCTTGTAGTCTTTCTAGTTCTCCCCTTGCAGCTAAAGTGCTCATATCCGTGTATCTAACTGTTATAATGCTAATTATAACCACGCCTACGACAAATTCTTGCACTCCACTTGAATAGTTTAAAGATGAAATAGCTCCTACTTCTAATGTACTGGCTATGGCTTTATCTACTATAATATTTACTTCATTTACCAAAACTCCCAATAAGACAGGAATTGCCAATCTATTGATGATTGGTAAATTTTTGTCCTTTAAGTCTAAAACCCTATCGTATCTATAACCTGTGGATAACAATCCAGGAATAAAGATTAAATACTGTAAGCTCATGCCTATGCCAGTGCCTATACCTAAGGTTTTATAATCTGTTTTTCCTGAAATAATAATAGACATTATTATGACAATATTCATAATAATACTACTAGCTACTGTTACATTAAAAAGCTTATAAGTCTGTAAATAACCTCGATACACTCCTGCAACTGAAGCAAAAATAATACTAATCATAACCATTCTCGCAAAAAATACTGCTTGATTAAAAACTTCTCCTTCTAGTCCTATTGCAGCAAGTCTCATAATCTCTCTTGCAAATATCAATGCCAAAACTGTGAATACTGTGGATAAGATTAAAGTTAGATTTACTACATTGTTAGTAAATTTATCTGCAACACTTCTTCCTTGTGTATTTTTTATCTTGGAATACACAGGAATAAATCCAGTAGCAATTCCTAAATTTATCCCATTAATTAGTATAGAAGGAATAAAAAAGGATACTAAGAAAGCATCTGCTATTTTCCCTGTTCCATAAACATAGGAAAGAGCAATCTCTCTTAGTAGCCCAAAAACCTTTGATACAATTGTTACAAGCATTAAAATTAGCGATTGTTGCATATTACTTTTCTAAAATACTATATACGTTTCTCATTACTATACTTCTTGTGTCTTTAGCGATATTTAAAATCTCTTCAATTTTTCCACCAACATCTTCAGTATAGTCACCTTTTTTCATACTATTTAAGTTAATTTTTACATTTAGTAATGCACCTTCAACGCCAACATAAGAAAGTAAAGCTCCTACTCCCACATCTGTTATGGCTCCAACATTTCCATGTAGGGAAAGAACTTCCATTAAAAACAAAGCTTCTAGACTTAAATTCGCAATTTTTAATGGCACTTCAATAGCCTTTTTGTAGCCTTCTTGAATAGCTTCAGATCTAAGAAGTTTTTCTTCTTCTGTTTCCTTTGGCATTTTGAAAGCTTCCATTACGCTATCAAAAGCAGTAGTGTCGTTTTCCATTTCTATTAATAATTGATTGGAAATTTCTTTTAATTTTTCTGCTGAGTCGTCTAATTTCATTCGAAGCTCTGGTTCAAATTCATTATAAACTTTTTTACCTTGGGTAAGTTCATAAACCATTACATTTAGGGCAGCTCCTAAACTTCCTGCCAAAGCAGAAACACTTCCTCCACCTGGTGTAGGTTCTCCTGAAGCAGTTTTTTCAATAAACTCCAAAACAGATATATTTTTTAACATATTTCCTCCTAGATATTTAATATTCCTTCTACCAAGGTTCTTGCATTCATTTTTATAAAAATTTTATCTTCTTCTATGTCGATATCCAGTATAGCATATTGGCCGGTGTTAAGAACATGACAAATTTTTGAAATCTTTTCTTTTTCTATTCCCATATTCAATAGGTATCTCACTATATAGGAAATCTGTGTTCTAGAATCCAGCCTGCGAACTCCCATGGGGCATCTCTCTACGTGAAAGAAAACCATATCAAATTCCCTATCGTAATATACTATAAGATATTCTTGATTCACATCTCCTAAGTCCATCTTCTTTTTCCTCAATGCAGAAAAAGTCATGGAATCTTCTGTGTAGTAAAATTTGGTGCCTTCATGGAGCTCTTCAGTGCTTTCTAGCATTTCAACTGAATAGTTTTCAAAATCTTTTTTGTCTTTGGACTTTATGTTCTCTAAATTAATTTCATGAGTTATTCCAATAGGCGTCATATCTCCGTAAGTTATGGAGATTTTGTTTTTACAGGTTTCTGTATCCAAAGTTATATATCTCTCGCCAGATTCCATTTCCCTTATATAATTAGACTCTGTTAAGGTATATACAGCAGCCACACTAGCATAGAGGCAATCTGTAGTTTCTCCCTTTACCGAATATACTTTTGTTTTTAAAATATCTGATACATTAGATCTTACAAATACAGTTCTATATGTGTTTAATATTTTACCAATATCTGACATGTTTTCATTCGTAAGAGTTCTTCTGTTGTCTACAACTACAGGTATGGTAACTCCTTTAAGATTTTCTTCCCCTAATAATTCTATAAAATAAACATTATATTGCATTATTCACCTACAATGATTTCTATAATTCTTTGGAGATCCTCATTATCATAATAATTAATAGATATTACTTTTTGAGTTTCATT
>JAAYEN010000149.1 GCA_012728775.1 Tissierellia bacterium | reverse complement strand
GTTAACAATAGATTTTAAAGGATTGGAAGGAATAATATTTACCAAAGTTTGAATAAATGGTGGCGCTTCTGCAGCTTCATATGTTATATCTGCAGCACTTGGTAAGACATAGCCTCCGCCTACATTAAGGACGTTTGCTAATAATAAACCTATAAAAATTGCAATTGCTGTTGTAATAAAATAATAAATAAATGTTTTAGCTCCAACTCTACCTAATTTAGTAACGTCTTCCATACCTGCTACCCCAACTACTAACGATGCAAATACTAATGGAACTATGATAAGTTTAATAAGATTTAAAAACACTGTTCCAATAGGTGCGATGTAAGTAGTAGCAATTTCAGGATTTCCTTGTAGTGCGATACCTACTATAACTCCTAGAACTAGACCTATTAAAATTCTAATTGCCAAGGACACACTACGTTTTTCGTTTTTACTCGACATAAATTCTCCTCCTTACAATATTATATTATCATTATAAGTAATAATAATTTCTTAGTCAAATTTATATTAGGTATCAATTATTTTATTATGATAATGATAGTTTCTGTAATTTATTTAATACCATACACCACTATTTTTATTTTTTGAGTTTATAAATATGATTATTGAAATTCTTATTACACAGGCCTTATTAAGAAAAAAATGAGGCTTTTGCCTCAAATTTGATCTCTATTAATTCTATCTAGTACTATTGATCTCTTCATTAACTGCTAATCTCTCGTTTGGTGTTGAGATTCTATATTTCTTATCTCTATTATATTTAGAAAATACAAATATTCCATATAAGACCAATGAAAGTCCAGCATTTATTAATACTCCTTGCATATTGATTTCTTGGTTTTGAATAACTGATGGGTCCATACTATCTGTAAAAAATAAAATTAAATTATTATTGAAAAAATGCATTAATACTGGAGCCCAAATGGAACCCGTATATCCATAAGCAAATCCAAATATTATACTAAATCCAATACACATAAAAATCTGGTTTAATAAACTATAAATTTCGCTTCCTTTTGCCGAGTAATAAAAGAGGTTTAGTGGTAAATGCCATAATCCCCAAAGTACTCCTAAAATAACTAAACCTTTTATCATACCAAATTTTTTTTGAAGTATAGGTTGTAGAAAATATCTCCATCCATATTCTTCTCCAAAAAAAGGAGCAAAACTTATAAAAAATGTTGGAATTAATGAAACTGCATAAAATATTTTTTCTGTTTTAAAGAATCCAAAAAATGTAGATAAGTCATTACTAATTAAATATCCTATTCCTACTTTTAAAAAATACAGTATTAAAAACACTAACACTACAAGTAAAACTTTAGAAAATTTTTTCAAATCCAAATTATATGGTATTCTTCTTCTCTTTTTGTCTGCTATAATTCCTATTAGAACTAATACACTAGATGCTATAACGACAATCCCTATGATAGTATCTCCTTGAAAATTCGGAATAAATACTGAAGCGAAAACTATTGCTAATATTATAAAAGATGAAAATATATAGGTATAATATGTGAATTTAGGAAAGTTTTCATTTTTTCTAGAAGTTACAGTCATAGCAATTATGGCACCTAAGGCTGGTGTAAACATTTGAAATATTGGAATAGACTCTACACTTTGTCCTTGGGATTTAGCGTAGTAAAGTAAAGCTCCCATTAGCATTGGTAGTCCAAATGCAATTAATAAAAATATAGTGAGCTGCTTTTTTAATAATTTCTCTTTCATTGATTCCTCCTGTATATTATTCATAATCCATTCATTATTTTTTGGTAAATTTATTATAACATATAGAATTAATTCTCTGATTTTATTTTTAGTCTTTAGAATTTTTTTACATTAATCAGTAAATCGTATGCGAAGTCTTTTATACTTAAAAATATTATTAAATAATGGGTATAATACAATATAAACAATTTCAAAGGGGGATTATATGAAACCTGTAAGAGGAAATTATTGTATTTATATAGGATATCATGAGTCTGACAATCAAGCTGCCATACGATACAGAGATTATAAATATGGAGTTAAAGAGGTTTATGACACTATGGTAAAATCTCAGCTTTCTGGACAGGGAATAGGAAAAATATTAGTAGCAGAAATGGCAGAGTTAGCGAGAGATGAAGGTTTTAAAATTTATCCAACTTGTCCTTATGCTGCAAAGGTTATGTTAGAAAATTCAGAGTATGAAGATGTTTTATATCTTGAATAAATATTAAAAAGATAGTGATGTTAAGTTATCGCTATCTTTTATAAATTTGATATTATAGCACTAAAATGAAAATAATATCAAATTATTTTTCAAAAAAACCAAGAAAAAAAGGTTTTCCAAAAAAAATATCTTTTCTAAAATGGTTCTAAAGGGTATAATTGTTTTAGCCTATCAAAATTCAATAATCAACTTATTTTATTTAATTACGCAATTTTGTCAAGAAAAAAAGAAAAAATATATAAAAACTTTCTTTTCGTGCAAAAAATCAGGAAACAAGTAAGGAGATGAAAAAACATGAGAATAGCATTAATACATTCGGAACTAGATAATTTGCCTAAAAAAGTATCAGAGATTAATCCTTATGGTCCGACTCAAATGAGCAAAACTATAAAAACCTTAACGAGAGCATTAGAAAATGGAGGTCATGACGTATTTCCAGTAGCAGCAAATCTGCAAATGTTGGAAAATGTCATGAAAATTGGTGATGTGGATGTAATATTCTGTCACTATATGCCTATGTTAGATTTAAATAACCAAGGAAATGTATTTGCAGCTTTAGAATTATTAGGTATACCTATGGTAGGTTCAGGAATGTTCCCCCAAGCGGTTTCACTGTCCAAGGAAACTACAAAATTAGTTTTAAAGGATATGGGAATTCCAACAGCGCCATCTCAAATATTTTTTACAGGAGATGAAAAATTAAAACCAGAACTTAAGGATCGATTTCCACTTTTTGTAAAACCAGAATCAGAAGCTCAATCTGTAGGCATTGAAAGGGATTCTTTGGTAAATAATGAAGAAGAATTAAGAAAATCTATAAAAAGGATTCTAAAAATTGTAAAACCTCCTATTATTGTGGAAGAATACTTACCTGGAAAAGAATTTACAGTAGGAGTATTAGGTTTAGAACCTCCTATAGCTTTACCCGTATTTGAATTTTTATTTGATGAAGAGGATGATGTCAAGTTTCAATCTGTCGAAAGAAAAGCTAAGGGAGATATTAAAACCAGATGCCCTGCAGAAATACCTGATGAATTAAGAGACGAGATGCAAAGAATCGCAGTAGATGCTTTTAAAGCAATTCGTGCAAAAGGCTATTTTAGAGTAGATTTTAGGTTAGATAGAGATGGAAAAGCACAAGTAATTGAAGTAAATATAATGCCTGGTTTGGAAGAAGATAAATCCTTTTTTAATAAAGCAGCATTGGTTGCAGGTATAGAATATGATGATTTAATAAATATGCTTGTAGACATAGCATATAAGAATAATCAAAGGGATAGAGATTTTGAAAAAGGTCGCTTTTAAATATAATTGCTAATATGAATTGATTATTATAAAATAAGTTAGTTACATTTCCAAAACTATTTTTGGGAATGTGCAAAAAAATTTACATATTTAACTTTACTCAAATTGATATAAATTAATATAGAAAAATATTGCCTTATACAAGAAATAATACTAGGCATAATATTTTCGCATTTCAATTTACAAATTAAAGATAAATATAAATGGAGGAGATATATGAAAATAGCATTAGTTTATGCAGAATATTCTGATATGCCAGAAGAGCTAAAGGTGATAAACCCTAAAGCAGACGAACACATGAAAAACATTGTAAGAACAATCACTTTAGCCTTGGAAAAGGGTGGACATGAAGTCGTTCCAATTCCTGCCAATGTGGATATGCTTAGAGATATTATGAACATTGGCGATATAGATATGATATTTTGTCATTACGCACCTATGGAAAACTTGCAGTTGCAAGGAAATGTATTTGCAGCTTTGGAATTATTAGGAATTCCAATGGTAGGTTCAGGAATGTTTACCCAAGCATTAGGGTTATCAAAGGAAACTACAAAAGTAATACTACGTTCCATAGGAATACCAACAACTAAATCTCAAGTATTTATGGCTGAAGATGAAGAGTTAAGTGAAGAATTAAAAGATGCATTTCCTCTTTTTGTAAAACCAGAGTCAGAAGCAGCTTCAGTAGGAGTACATAAAGATTCTTATGTAGAAAATGAAGAACAACTGAGAAAAACACTAAAGAGAATATTTGCAGAATTAAATCCCCCTATTTTAGTAGAAGAATATCTACCAGGACGTGAATTTACCGTAGGAGTATTAGAAGAAAATCCACTTCTAGCTCTGCCAGTGTTGGAATTGAAATTCACTAAAGATTCACCAACAAATTATCAATCAATAGAAACAAAATTGCAGAAAACTTTAATAAAAGAAGTTCCGGCGAATATTCCAGATGAACTAGCTAAAGAGATGCAAGAAATGGCAGTAAAATCTTTTAAAGCTCTTAGAGCAGAGGTTTATGCAAGAGTAGATATGAGACTAGATAAACACGGGAAACCACAGGTTATTGAATTTAATACAATGCCTGGACTAGAAAAAGGAAAATCTTTCTTTGAAGACTCAGCTAACGAAGTAGGAATAGATTACGATACACTAATTAATAGAATGGTGGAAATAGCTTGGGCCAGGGAAAGAGATGAGAAACGACTCGAAATAGGAAAATTTTAAATATGTGTTTTTAATTAGCAATGAACATATACTTGCAGTAGGATTTTCTATTGCAAGTTTTTTAATTTCAAGAATATAAACATATTTTGTGTTATTATAATTATATAAATTTATTAAATGGAGAGTAATTAAATGAAAATTCTTGTTACAGGTTTTGATCCCTTTGGTGGCGAATCCACAAACCCTTCTTGGGAAGCTGTAAAACTTTTGCCAGATAATATTAATGGAGCAGAAATTATTAAAATGGAAATTCCTACAGTATTTTCAAAAGCAGGGAATTTAGTAATAGAAAAAATTGAAGAGTTAAATCCTGATGCTGTAATTTCCATAGGACAAGCTGGAGGTAGAGCTACTATAACGCCGGAGTTTATAGGAATAAATTTTGTAAATGCTAGGATACCTGACAATGAAGGAGAAGAACCAATTGGAAATATTTCCGAGTATGGAATTGATGGAATATTTTCTACATTGCCAGTTGAAAGAATGGTAGAAAGAATGAAAGAAGAAAATATACCTGCAAGTATTTCATATACAGCAGGCAATTTCGTATGTAATCATGTCTTATATAGCGTTTTAGAATATATAAAAACCAATAAGTTAAACACTAGGTCTGGCTTTATCCATGTTCCATATATACCATCCCAAGTTTTAGATAAACCTTCTAATACTCCATCTATGGATTTAAATTTAATCGTACAAGGATTAAAAGTATCTATAGAAGAAGTAGTTGAAGTTTTAAATATCCAAATACAAATAATAGAAAATTTCGAATTAGATTTTCTAGTGGAAGAATTGGAAAGAGAGTTCGGATCTGATTTTTAAATAAATAAACTAAAGGACGAATCAAATCATGCATTCGTCCTTTTAAAATGTAAATAATATTCCTATTCCAACAATAGACATTACAGTTCCTAAAATTTCTACTATTCCAATTTTTTCCTTATAATAAAAAATTGAAAACGGTAAAATCATAATAGGCATTGTGGATGTTAATGTAGCTGCCACTCCTGCAGATGTATGTTGTAGGGATAATAAAGAAAACCAAACTCCTAATGCAGGGCCTAAAAATCCTGCAATAGACATTTTACTAATTACAGATTTATTTTTAATTGCGCTAAATAGATTGTCTTTATTTTTTGTGAAGAGATGTATGACAAACATCGCCAATAATCCACCTACTATTCTAAGTTGTGTAGCTTGAATAGCACCGATGGAACTTACTCCCATTTTGCTAAAAATTGTTCCTACACTTTGTCCTGTTGCTGCTAAAATTCCAAATAATAATCCCTTGATAAGAATTTTTTTATCTAATACTTTACCATTATCCCTTTGGGAAAGTACAACAATTGCGATTCCAACTATGGTTAATAAAATCCCCAAATATCCAACTAAGGATAACTTAACCCCAAATAATATGTAGTCTAAAATTGCTGTAAGTATAGGACTAGTAGACAGCATTAACATCCCAAATCTGGGTCCAATTGTCATTATTGTTGAGATAAAGAAAAAATCTCCAATGGCAAAGCCTATTATTCCAGATATTCCCAAATATAAAAACGAGGAAGTAGAGGCATGAAATGGAAAAATTACTCCAGATGTAAATAGTGTGAACATACTTAGATAAATTAATCCAAAAGACAATCTTATTAAGTTTATCGTATTTGCTTTTAAGTTTGAGCCTACATCTCCTATGATCATGCCG
>JAAYEN010000324.1 GCA_012728775.1 Tissierellia bacterium | reverse complement strand
GAAGATTTAATATATGAACTCACTAAGGTATTTTGGGAAAACATTGAAGAATTAAAAAGTACTCATAACTTTTTAAAAGAAGTCACAATTGAAGGTGCCGTTACAGATATAGCTGACTTACCACTTCACGAAGGAGCATTGAGATATTATAAAGAAATAGGAATTATTAAATAAGGAGATGAAAATGTCAAATAGAGAAGGTAAACCCTTAGAAGTACTTAGTAAAAAATCCTATAAAGATTTAACACAAATAGCTAAAAGTCTGGGGTTAAATATAAAATCAAATATGAATAAGTCTGAATTGATAGATTTAATTTCCACCAAAAACTTAAACTCAGATATCACAGGTGCCAAAGAAGGTGAATTTGAAAATAAAGATTTAAATAAAATGACGATAACAGAACTTAGAGAAGTTGCTGAAAAGTTAGAAATTAGATCTCCATATAAATATAAGAAATCAGAATTAAGAGGCCTAATTGATGAAGTTATTGGAAGAAGTATAGAGCTAGAACACAAACCTGTATCTGAATTGAGAAAAATAGCTGATAGTCATGGAATTCCCGATTCTTATAAATATAATAAAAATGAATTACTTCGATTAATTAAATATAATAGTGAACATACTATAGAAGATACTGACATAGAAGAAATAGAAATAGAAATTGAACAAGAGCCAGAAATTCAACCTGAATTTAATGGAATAGATTTAGAGGACGTTTCAGATAATGTATCCAACATTATTGAAAAAATGGATGATATAAATTACGTAAGTGGAATACTAGAAGTATTACAAGATGGCTATGGATTTTTGAGAAGAAACAATTATTTAACTAGTGAAGGAGATGTTTATGTATCTCCTAGTCAAATTAGAAAATTTAGACTTAGAACTGGAGACAAAGTTGTTGGCGTAATAAAACCACCAAGTGTAACTGAAAAATTTAATGCGTTAATATATATCAATTCAGTCAATGATAGAGATCCTCAAGCTTCATCAAACCGGGAACCCTTTGAAAACTTAACTCCGATCTATCCTGATTCTAGAATTACATTAGAGACCAAAGAAGAAATTTTAGCTACTAGAATGGTAGATTTAATTGCACCAATAGGAAAGGGCCAAAGAGGTCTAATAGTTTCACAGCCTAAATCAGGTAAAACTACCTTATTAAAAATGGTTGCTAAAGCGATAGAATTAAAATATCCAGATACCCATTTAATAGTATTATTAATAGACGAAAGACCTGAAGAAGTTACGGATATGCAACGTTCTGTAAACGGAGAAGTAGTTTATTCTACATTTGACGAACAGCCTAAAAATCACATCAAGGTAGCTGAAATGGTCATAGAAAGAGCAAAAAGACTAGTGGAAAATAAAGAAAATGTGGTAATTTTATTAGACTCAATAACTAAATTAGCCAGAGCATACAACTTAGTAACACCACCAAGTGGAAAAACTCTATCTGGAGGTTTAGATCCATTATCCTTATATAAACCTAAAAAATTCTTTGGCTCTGCTAGAAATGTCGAAGAAGGTGGTTCATTAACTATTTTGGCAACAGCTTTAGTTGAAACTGGCTCTCGAATGGATGATATTATATATGAAGAATTTAAGGGAACAGGCAATATGGAGATTCATTTAGATAGAAAACTATCAGAGAGAAGAATTTTCCCTGCCATAGATATTTATAAATCTGGAACAAGAAAAGAAGAATTATTACTTGATAAAAATGAACTAGAAGTGGCTACATTAGTTAGACAAGCTATGGGAGAATTATCTACGCAAGAAGTTTCAGAAATGTTAATTGGTCTATTAGAAGAAACGGATAACAATAAAGAATTTATTAGATTAATTAATAATCGTGGTTTGAATAGATTTTAATAAATTCAACGTTAAATTTGTTGAATATAGTTAATTGCTAATGTATGATTATTATTAGGAGGGATGAAAATGGAAAACATTAGAGTGCGTTTTGCTCCAAGTCCTACAGGATACCTTCATATTGGTGGACTTAGAACTGCATTGTATAATTATTTATTTGCTAAGAGAAATAATGGAAAATTTATTTTAAGAATAGAAGATACTGACCAAACTAGATTTGTAGAAGGTGCTTTGGAAAACTTAATCAGATCTTTGGAATGGTCAGGTATAACATATGACGAAGGTGTTTTCTTCGAAGATGACAAACTTGTACAAAAAGGAGACGCTGGACCATATATACAATCTGAAAGATTAGGTATATATCGTGAATATGTTGATTATCTAATTGAAAATGGCCATGCATATTATTGTTTTTGTGATATGGACAGACTGGAAGATCTCCGTGAAAGACAAAAAATCGAAGGGAAAGTTCCTAAATATGATGGACTTTGTAGAGGCGTTTCTTTAGAAAATGCAAAAGAGAGAATCGCTGCTGGAGAAGAATATGTAGTTAGATTAAAAATGCCTGATAATCATCAAATTGAATTTGATGATTTAGTAAGAGGACATATTTCTATTAATTCTGATGACTTAGACGATCAAGTCTTATTGAAATCAGATGGGTATCCTACCTATCATATGGCAGTTGTAGTTGATGATCATTTAATGGGAATTACTCATGTAGTAAGAGGTGAAGAATGGATTTCTTCGACTCCTAAACATGTTTATTTATTTGAGTCTTTTGGGTGGGAAACTCCAAAGTTTGTACATTTACCTACAGTATTGAACGAGAGCAGGAAAAAACTTTCTAAAAGAGAAGGAGATGTTTCAGTTGAAGACTTTAAGTCAAGTGGATATCTTCCAGAAGGATTGGTTAACTATTTAGCCCTTGTAGGTTGGAGCCCAGAAGGAAATAAAGAAATAATGAATATAGAAGAAATGGTAGAAGAATTTTCTTTTGACAGAGTAGCTAGTGCAGGTGGAATTTTTGATCGAAAAAAATTAGATTGGGTTAATAGTCACTACATGAAGGAATTAAATATAGATAATTTTTATAACTTATCTAAACCATTTATTATTAATAGTGGACTAGTAGAAGAAAGTTTTTTTGATGCTCACGAAGAATGGACTAAAGTTTTATTAGAAACTATACAAGACAGTGTCGATAACTTGGCTCAAGTTCCTGAACAAATAAAATTTGCGTTTGAAGATTATCCAGACACACTTGGAGATGAAGAGCTAGAAGTATTAAAAGGAGAAACTGTTCCTGAATTGCTAGATGCTATAGAAAACAAAGTAAAACAGATGGATACCATTACACTTGAGGATGCAAAAACCTTTATGAAAGAAATTCAAAAGGAAACAGGTATAAAAGGAAAGAATCTATTTATGCCTACTAGAATTGCAATAACAGGAGTTCAACACGGACCTGAACTTGCCAATATACTTTATCTTATAGGAAAAGAAAAAATTCTAGATAGAATTGAAATAGTAAAAAAATTAATTTAACTGATACCTATAATAATATGTAAAATGGTACTTGATTAGATACCAGATAATTGATACCCTCTTATTATAAAAGGAGGGTATTATTGTGGAAAAAAAGGAATCAAAAACAAAATTCTCAATAAATCAGATTGCGTTATACGGAATATTAATGGCTCTTACAGTTTTGGCTACAATGCTAGTCACTGTACCTACAATAGCTACTCAAGGCTATATTAACTTAGGAGATGCTATAGTTCTATTATCAGGTATGATATTAGGACCTGGTGGTGGATTTGTAGTTGGGGGTTTAGGTTCTGCACTAGCGGATATCATATTGGGGTATAGTTATTATGCTCCATTTACTTTAGTGATAAAGGGCATTGAAGGAGCTTTAGGAGTATTTTTATTTAGAAAAATATTAAAAGAAAAAAATATGTCAATACCACTAGTAGTAGCAGGAATATGGATGGCAATAGGTTATTTATTAGCTGAAATACTTTTATATGATTTTCCAGCAGCAATTGCTAGTTTCCCAGGAAATTTATTACAAGGAATTGTGGGTGCTATATTAGCTTCTCTTTTATATAAGAATATAAAAAATAAAATTTAAAAAACTTTTTTTTAACTAAGTAGTTAATTTCTAAGGTTGCGAAGGTAATTATTCCTAAGCAACCTTTTTAATTTAATAAGTATTGTCAATAGAACTTACCTATGATATAGTAGTTTATACGAAGAAAATTTGAATTAAGCACAATATATAGTAGGAGAAAAAATATGCAAGTTAGAAAAAGAAATGGCAATTTAGTGGAGTTTGAGGAAAATAAAATTGTAATAGCTATTGAAAAAGCAATGGCAGAAACTGAAGAAGGAATTGATGAAGCTATATCTAGACAAATAGCACAGACAATTTCACAAAAGCATGAAGGAGATGAACAACTTCATATAGAGACTATTCAAGACGAAGTAGAACTTGAATTGATGAAAGTTCGCCCAGATGTTGCTAAGAAATATATTATTTATAGACAAGAACGTGAAAAACTAAGACGTGAAGGATGGGACATGTCAGATCTTCAAAGGGATATTTATGAGAAGAAATACAGATTCGACTCAGAAAACTTTGAAGAATTCTTAGATAGAACTAGTGGAAACAATGAAGCTATAAAAAAAGCAATTAAAGATAAACGTTTTATGCCTGCTGGAAGAATATTAGCCGGCAGAGGACTAGATAAATTTGGTAAAAAAATTACTCTCTCCAACTGCTATGTATTGCCTAAAGTAGGGGACAGCATAGAAGAAATTTATGACACTGCAAAATATCTAGCTAGAACATATAGCTATGGTGGTGGCGTAGGTCTAAATATTTCTAAACTTAGACCTAGAGGTGCTAGAGTTAATAATGCAGCTTCTACTACTACTGGAGCAGTATCTTTTATGGATTTATTTGCCCAAACTACAGCTCTAATAGGAATGAAGGGACGTCGTGGAGCATTAATGCTTAATATCGACTGTACCCATCCAGACTTAGAAGAATTTATTAATGTGAAAAGTAATCTTGAAAAAGTAACTAGTGCAAATATTTCTGTAAATGTAAATGATGAATTTATGAATTCTGTTGTCGAAGATAAACCATTTAAATTATACTTTGATGTAGATGCCTCTGGAGAAACTATAGAAAAAGAAGTAAGTGCTAGGGATATGTTTAGAAAACTTGCATATAATAATTGGAGAATGGCGGAGCCAGGAATACTTTATTGGGACAGAATTAATTCATGGCATTTGATGAGTGAGGATCCAAGTTTTGAATATGCAGGTGTAAATCCATGTGCCGAAGAACCACTTCCTGCATTTGGAAGCTGTAATTTGGGGAGTATAAATTTAGGTGAATTTGTAAAGCATCCTTTTACTATATACGCTAGATTTGAATTTGAAAAATTTGCTGAATTAGTAAGAGAAGGAGTCTATTACCTAAATGGAGTTCTAGATGAAAATATGAACTTGCATCCTTTAAAAGAACAAAAAGAGGTCGGAGAAAGACTTCGTCAAATAGGTTTAGGAATTATGGGATTAGCAGATGCTTTTATTAAATTAGGTATTGAATATGGTTCAGAAGAATCTATTAATCTAATAAATCAGATAGGGCGACTTTTAATCAACGAAGCTTTAAGAGCTTCAGCATTATTAGCTAAAGAAGAAGGACCATATCCGGACTATAACCCAGAATATGTTTTGAAAAGTCCCTTCTTACTCCATAATGCTGATGATGATGTAATAGAATTGATCAAAGAACATGGCTTAAGAAACTCCCAACTTCTAACGATAGCCCCTACAGGAAGCATTTCCACTTTAGTAGGATGTAGTAATGGAGTAGAACCATTATTTCAAGTTTCTTATACGAGAAAAACTGAATCTATACACGGAATAGACACCTACTATAAAGTATACTCAGACATAGTTAGAAAGTATATGAATGTCAATGGATTAGGATCTGAAGAAGAACTACCAAGTTTTATAGTAACAGCTGATAAATTGGATTATAAAAAAAGAATAGATGTTCAATCTGCTTTCCAACAATTTATTGATGCAAGTATTTCTTCCACAGTAAATGTTCCTAATGAATTTACAGTAGAAGAAGTAGAAGACCTATACACTTATGCCTGGAAAAAGGGTGTAAAAGGTATAACAATTTATAGAGATGGATGTGATAGAGAAGGAATATTAACCACAGACAATACCAAAAAATCTAGAATTCAAGAATTACAAGACGAGTTAAATAGAGAAATTGCTAGAGAATTAGACGAAAACCCCGGTGTATGTCCTATGTGCGGAGGCGTTATGAATAAGTCTGGTGGATGCGAAGAGTGTCAAGATTGTGGTTACAGTCCTTGTGCAATATAAAATAATTGTATTTTAGGTGTGGTGAGATTTTGCCACACCTTTTAATATGAAAATATTTGAAAAATTTAAATATAAAGAATAAAATTGAATTATTGTATGAGATATGATAAAATCTATTTAGATAAAATTCTAAATGCTTTTGTGAAGGAGACATAAATGAGTATAAAGTTTCAAAAACTCTATAAAAGTTACGGGGATACAGAAATACTCCATGGTGTAAGCTTTGAGGTTACATCTGGAAAACCCATGGCATTTTTAGGTCGTAATGGTGCAGGAAAAACGACTACCATTAGGGGATTCATGGACGTATTTCGTTTTGATTTGGGTAGCATTACAATAAATGATAAACCTTTTAAATTGGAAGATTTTAGAGTTGGATACTTGCCAGAAGAAAGAGGTCTTTATCAAAAACATAAAATTTTAGAACAACTAATATATTTTTCAAAACTAAGAGGAATTGATGGGGAAATTGCAAAGAAAAACATTCTAGAGTTATTAGATAAAGTAGAGCTATTAGAATATGCTGATAAAAAATTAGAGACGCTTTCAAAAGGTAATCAGCAAAAAGTACAAATAGTTCAAGCTCTTATGAATAATCCTGAAATTGTAATTTTAGATGAACCATTTTCTGGACTAGATCCTGTAAATTCTAAAATACTTAGAGATTTAGTAAAAGATATTACTGATGAAGGAAATTATCTTATTTTTTCTTCTCATCAAATGGGTTATGTTGAAGAAATGTGTGAGGAATTGACCATAATAGAAAAGGGGAACATCGTCGTATCGGATTCTATTGCTAATATAAAAAAAGAAATGGGAGGAGGCAGAGTTACTCTGTCTGCTGAGAAAATGGACTTGGATTCTTTAGAAATGTATTTAAGATCCCAAATAAGTAATCTTGAATTAAGTAGAGCGGAAGATTCATTGGTAATAAATTTAAATGATAGAAATAAGAATTCTTTCTTACAAGAACTTTTAGATATTGGTTTAGATATAAAATATTTTGGAGAGTATGAGCCATCTGTTTATGACATATTTATCAATTCTGTAGGTGAACATCATGAATAAAATATTTACAGTATTTAAATATGAATTAAAAAACACTCTAAAATCCAAAACCTTTTTAATATCAACTTCAATTTTTGTATCTATTGTAATAATTGGATCAATTTTATTTCGATTTGGATTTACGGATATGAACAATAATATTTCTGAATCAATTTCGGAGTATTTTCCTTCTGAATTAGAGACTGAAAGTAAAGAAAAAATTGGAGTAATTATCCAAGGTAATGACTTAGATTTTAACACAATAAAGGAAATATATGAAAAAGATGAAATTATTTCTTTTGAAAATGAAGAGAAATTGAAAGATTCTGTTTCCAATAATGAAATAAATGCTGGATTGATATTTAATAATGGACAAAAATTGAAATTAATACTAGATAAAGCTCCTACATTTGGACTAGGGATGGATAGATACTCAGGAGTTCTTAGAGAATATCTTATAGATCAAAAGCTTCAAGAAAAAGGAATCACCTTTGATGAAGTAAGGAAAATCGAAAACAGTATATCGATATCCACTGAAATTGAAACACTTAAAGGTAATACAGCTATAGCTACAGGGATAGGCTCAATTTTAAGCATGATAATCTATATTATGATTTTAATGAATGGGCAAATCGCATCAATGAATGTAGCTAGAGAAAAAAATGATAGGACAATGGAACTTTTAATAACAAGTACAAATCCTAAAAACTTAATTCATGGAAAAGTTATGGCTAGTTTTGTACAAAGTATGGTGACGTTGTTAGCAGTAGGCATAGCAGCTGTAGTTGGACTAATAATCAATAAAGACTCAATAAATAATACCCTTGAAACGCTATCGTCTTATAATGTTACTTTAGATCCAATGGTCATCATCATATTCTTAGCCTTTTTCATTGTTGGATATATTTTATATCTTTATATATATGCAGCTTTAGGAGCTACAGTTTCCAATACTGAAGAGATTAACACTGCTTTGGGGCCAATAATGGTTATAGTAGTAATAGTATATTTAGCAACGGTATTTGCATTTTCAAATCCTAATCCGGATAATATGGTATTAAAAATATTGAGTTTTGTACCTTTTAGTTCAATGTTTGTAATACACACTAGGTTTGCCATAACAGATATGTCCCTAATGGAAGTAGGAATTTCCTTTGGGATATTAGTAATTACAACCCTAATTCTAGCTGCAACATCTGTAAAAATTTATAGAAGTTCTTCATTAAATTATGGAAATCGAGGTAAATTAACTAATAGGCTTGGAAGAATATTTAGAAGAAAATAAAAAAAATAAGGCATTTTCTACTTTTTGAAAATGCCTTATTTTTATTTGTAAGTTCCTTCTAGCATTTGTATAAATTGACTTTCGTCAGTATTGTAATTAACATTATATCTAGATATTTTATATAATCCATCTATTGGGAATTGATTAGGATCTCCTATTCCACGTCTAGTAGTAACAGAAGTTTTAAATCCCAAATCTTTCAAAACTTTAATAGCTGCATCATTGTAATTTCCAAATGGGTAAGAAAATGTAGACATTTTAATCCCTAGATTTTCTTCTAAAAAAGTCTTAGAAGTCAAAACTTCTTTATATATTTCATCATAACTCATTTTCAAAAAGTCAGGATGAGAATAAGAATGTACACCTATTTCTTGACCTGCCTCGTGTAAAGCCCTAACTCCCTCTAGATTTCTATTTTCTATTCCTAAAAACAGCCTATCTTGGACAATATAAAAAGTTCCTTTTGCATTAAATCTTTCCATCACATCTTTCACGTAGGTAAAGTGGGAAGCGTACCCATCATCAAATGTTAAAACCACAGGCTTTTCTGGAAGTTTTGTACCATTTACCCAGTTATTATAAAGCTCTGACATGGTAATAGTAGTATATCCATTTGCAGATAAGTACAACATTTTCGATTCTAAACTAGTTTTTAAAATATAATTGGAGTCGTTGAATTCTTTTGTATCCGTATAACCTACTTCGTGGAACATCAATACAGGAATTTTTTTTGCATTTACATGAAAACCTGTCGTTTCATCATACTCTTCAAATATATATTCATCGGCTATCTTTCTACTTACGGATTTTGCCTCATTTAATATTTTAGCTCTTATATCAGTTGACATAGTAGCAATTTCACCCATTGCATTTACTGAAATAGGATGGATTAATGTAATAATTAAAAATAATATAATAACTCTTTTTTTCATGTTACCTCCTCATACTAAAATATTATAACACAAAAATAGTATAAAACGACCAAGTTATCAAAATGTAATATTTTATTCTCCTTTATGGTAAAATATAAATAGAGGTGACAAATGGCTAAAAAACTTAAGACAATTAAAATTATAGATACAATATATCCTAATATAGGAATAGGAACTTATGGAAGTGAAAATCAAATAATGCACGTAAAAGGGGCAATAGTAGGGCAAATTGTAGAAGCTATTCCAGGTAGAATACGAGATGGCTATAGAGATGGAAAAATATATTCAGTTTTAGAAAAATCCCATAAAGAAAATTATGAAGGTTGTGTTCATAGAGAACTTTGTGGAGGATGTGTATATCAAAGTATGTCTTATGAAGATGAAATTAATTACAAAGAAGAACAAATTAGAAAACTTTTTAAAACTATTGGAATAAAAATACAAAAGTCCGTTAAAAGTCCTGATTTTAAATCCTATAGAAACAAAATGGAATATACTTTTGGTGATGAGTATAAAGGATCTCCCATGGCACTGGGGATGCATAAAAAAAATAGATTTTATGAGATAGTAAATACTAAAAAATGTTTAATAGTACATGAGGATTTTAATATAATACGAAGAGAAACTAGAGATTATTTAGAAAGCCAAGGACTAAATTTTCTACACAAAATGTCTCGAGAAGGAAATCTCAGACATTTAGTAATTAGAAGGTCAGAAATTGGTGAAATATTAATTAATTTAGTAATTACCTCAGACACTGAAATAAATAAAGAAGCTTTAATAAATTTCTTCTTATCCTTGGAATTAGAAGGTGAAATAAAAAGTGTTTTTATAACTTACAATGACTCACTTGCAGATGCAGTAATTCCAGAGAATGTGGAACATATTTACGGCAAAGAATTTATTATTGAAAAGTTAAATGGGTTAGAATTTAAAATTACACCTTTTTCATTTTTTCAAACAAATACAAAAAGTGCAGAAGTATTATATAATGAAGGAATTGGACTTTTAGAAAATATTGATGACAAAATTATCTTTGACTTATACTCTGGAACAGGGACTATAACCCAAATATTAGGGAAAAAAGCCAAAAAAGTAATTGGAATTGAAATCATAGAAGAAGCTGTAGAAAGCGCAAAGAGATCTGCTATTGTAAATAAAATAGAAAACGTAGAATTTATAGCTGGCGATGTATTAGAAGAAGTAGAAAAAATTGATATCAAACCAGACATAATTGTCATAGACCCCCCAAGAGAAGGGATTCATCCAAAAGCAATACTAAAAATTATTAATTTCAAGCCGGAACAGTTTTTATATATCAGCTGTAATCCAAAAACAATGGTTAGAGATTTAGAAATATTTATGGGAAGTGGATATCAAGTAGACAATGCAATAATGGTGGATCAATTTCCTAGAACTTCACAT
>JAAYEN010000333.1 GCA_012728775.1 Tissierellia bacterium | reverse complement strand
TGAGATTTTGTTATATAATAGAGTAGGAATTACAGCAGGTGCGTCCACGCCTGATTGGATAATTAAGGAGGCTATTGAAAAGATGGAAGATATGAACAAAAATGAAATGATGGAAGCTATTGAAAGCTCCTTCAAAAGAATTAAAAGAGGTGATATTCTCAAAGGTACAGTTCTTTATGTTAAAGAATCAGAAATAACTGTAAATATTAATTACAGAGCTGATGGTATAATAAATAAGGACGAGGTATCCGACGATCCAAGTGTCAATCCATCTGACTTGTTTAAAGCAGGAGATGAGATCGAAGTTTATGTTCTAAAAATGGATGACGGAGATGGTAATGTATTACTATCACACAAAAGGGTACAAAGACTAAAAAATTGGGATATTATCGAAGAAAAATTCAACAATGGTGAAATTGTTGATGCTTTTGTTACTGAAGTAACAAAGGGCGGTCTAAAGTGTGAAGTTGAAGGTATAAATGCATTTATGCCAGCATCTCAAATATCTATTGGATATAAAAAAGACTTATCTGTGTTTTTAGATGAAGTGCTAGCTTCAAAAATAATTGATTTTAATAAAGATAAAAGACGAATAATACTTTCAAGAAAAGTTGTTGAACAAGAAGAAGTAGATGCTCTTAAGGAAGAAATATATTCTAATATAGCAGTAGGTGATGAAATTGAAGGTGTAGTTCAAAGACTTACAAACTTTGGAGCTTTTGTAGATATTGGTGGAATCGATGGATTAATTCATATTTCACAATTATCATGGCAAAGAGTTAAGCATCCTTCTGATGTTGTTTCACCAAATGAAACTGTTAGAGTTAAAATTTTAGATATTGACCCTGAAAAAGACAGAGTTGCTTTAGGTTTAAAACAACTTGTAAAAGAACCTTGGGATTTATTTGTAGAAGAAAATAAAATTGGAGATATCGTTCATGGTTCAGTAGTTAACCTATTAGAATTTGGTGCATTTGTCAAATTAGATAGTGGTGTAGACGGATTACTTCACGTTTCTCAAATTGCTAGAGAACATGTGGAAAAACCTAGCGACAAATTAGAAATCGGTCAAGAAGTTGAAGTTCTAATTACTGATATCGATGTAGAAAATAAAAAAATAAGTCTATCTATTAAAGAAATTGAAAAAAGAAAAGCTAAAGAAGCTAGAATTCTAGAACAAAAAGATGAGAAAGAAGATACTAGCTCAGAAGTAAGTAAACCTAAAACAAATAATGAAAAGCCAAAAAGAAAACCAAGAGAAAAAACTGAAATTGTAAAAAGAGAACGTACTGAACTTGTAGAAGATACTACATTTGGTATAGCAATGGCAGATTTACTTAGCGGAGTAGATTTTGGACAACCACAGGATCAAAGTGAAAAAATTCCATTCGTAGGTGAAGAAGGGGAGCCTGAAGGTTCAATCAGTGAAGACGATGTTACTAAAATTGAAGAAGAGGTAACAGAGGAGACTGAAGAGCTAGAAGAAACAACTGAAGAAGAAATAACTGAAGAAACAGAAGTGGAAGAAACAGAAGAAGATAATAATGATTCTGAAACTGTAGAAGAATAAAAAATTTGGACTAGATAACTTCTAGTCCTTTTTAGATAAGAGGAATTATGCAAGAGAATCAATATAAAATATTATTAAAAGAATTAATTGAAGATAAAAATAAATATATCCTTAGAACCTATGGATGTCAAATGAATGAACATGATTCTGAACAGGTTGAGTTCATTTTAAATTCTTCAGGTCTAGAAAGAGTTGGAGATATTAAAGATGCAAATATAGTTATAATGAATACTTGTGCAATTAGAGGCACGGCTGAAAATAAAGCTTTTGGATTTTTAGGCAATCTGAAAAATTTGAAATCTAAAAATAAGGATCTTAAAATTGTAGTTTCAGGATGTCTTCCAAAAATTGACGATGCATTTGAAAACTTAGTTAAAAATAATAAACATGTGGATATTTTAATGGGAACCTCCAACTATAATAATTTACCCGAATTACTATATAAGTCTTTTTTTACTAAAGATACCATAGTTGATATTAGTGACCAATACGATTTAGATAGTAGTCAGCTTAACTATAGCAGAATGTATAAACATAAATCTTTTGTAAATATTACTTATGGATGTAATAATTTTTGCTCCTATTGTGTTGTCCCATATACCAGAGGCAGAGAACAAAGCAGAGAACCTTTTGAAATTATCAATGAAATTAAAGAACTTGCTATTGATGGCGTTAAAGAAATAACTTTATTAGGCCAAAATGTAAACTCATATGGCAAAACATTAGATGAAAGAATCTCATTTGCAAAACTAATTGAATTAATTAATGAGATTGAAGGAATTGAGAGAATAAGGTTTATGACATCTCATCCTAAGGATATTTCTGACGATTTAATTAACTTATATGGGAAATTAGAAAAATTATCTAAACATCTACATCTCCCAGTACAATCTGGAAGTGACAAAGTCTTAAAGGATATGAATAGAAAGTATACAAGTGATGATTATAAGAAAATAATTAATAAGGTAAAATCTATTGATAAAAATATTGCTTTAACTACCGATATAATAGTTGGTTTTCCAGGAGAAACAGAGGAAGATTTTCAAGATACGATTGATTTAGTCAAATATGTTGAATATGATTCAATATTCATGTTTTTATACTCTCCAAGAGAAGGAACACCTGCTGCAACTATGGAAAGACAAATACACAATGATGTTAAAATGGATAGATTTAATAGGTTAACTGAAGTAGTAAATGAGATTGCCTTTAATAAAAATAAAAAATATTTGGACAAAGAAGTAGTAGTTTTAGTTGACGAAGTATCAAAAAACAATGATAAAATTCTTAGTGGGAGAACTGATACTTTTAAATTAGTAAATTTTGAAGGAAATTCTTCTTTAATTGGAAATTTGGTAAATGTAAAGATTAATAAAGTTGGAACCTTTTCATTAGATGGAACAATTACATGAAAAATATTAATTATGAAAAATTAACGCCTATGATGAAGCAATATGTAGATCTGAAAGGAGAAAATTCAGATTCTATTTTGATGTTCAGAATGGGCGATTTTTATGAAATGTTTTTAGAGGATGCTGTAATTGCTTCTAAAGAACTAGATATAGTACTAACAGGACGAGAAGCAGGACTAGAGGAAAGAGTCCCTATGTGTGGAGTTCCTCATCATGCAGTAGATAACTATATTAACCGTTTGATAAATAAAGGATATAAAGTTGCAATTTGTGATCAATTAGAAGATCCAAAACTCGCAAAAGGTTTAGTTAAAAGAGGAGTAACCAGAATCATCACACCTGGTACTAATTTAGACTATCATGAATATGATGGTTCGAATTACCTAGGTTCAATATATACAGGTTTTAATTCAATGGCTCTTTCCTACGTGGATTTCAGCACTGGGGATCTTTATATAACATATGCACAGGGTAATTATAACGAATCAAACAGTATATTAAGAAATCAAATCTCTATTTTAGAAATTAAGGAATTAATTATAAGTTCTGAAATAAATCTAAAAGATATATCTGAAAATAAAAACATATTGATAAATGATGTTGAAAGACAGACGGAATTTAATGAAGAATTTTTAAAGTTTTATCAGAATCTTAAAAAAGATAAAATAGTTGAATCTATGATTGAAAAAAATGATGTTATGCTTTTATCTTTAGCTCAATTACATTTATATTTGAAACAGACTCAATTTGATTTTATTAATCATATAAGACAATTAGAATTTATTGATTTAGATAAATATATGATTTTGGATAATCACACTTTATATAGTTTAGATATTTTTTCTGAAACTGACAAAAAATTAGAAGGTACTTTACTTCATTTATTAGATAAGACTAAGACATCTATGGGTTATAGAAAATTGAGATATTTCTTAGAACATCCACTAAAAGAAAAAAAACAAATAAAAACTAGACTAAATATAGTTGATAGTTTGGTAAAAAACTTAATTGTTTTAGATTCTATAAGGAAGTATTTAAGTGACATTTATGATATAGAAAGAATATTAGTGAAAGTTTCAGGCCAATCTAATAGCCCAAAGGATTTAATACAGCTTAAAAAATCTTTTACTGGATTGCCATCACTAAAAAATTTAATAGATAACTTAAATCTACAAGATTCAATTTTATTAGATTTTGAATCCTTAGATGAATTACATCAATTGCTTGAAAAATCTCTATTAGAGGATGCTCCATTTTCCCCAAAAGAAGGATCAGTGATAAAAGATGGATTTTCTAAAGAACTAGATGATCTTAAATCTAATACTATTAATTCTAAAACATGGATATTGGATTATGAAAATGAATTAAAAGTAGAAACGGGTATCTCAAAATTACGTATTAAATATAATAAAATTTTAGGATATTTTATAGAAATTACGAAATCTCATACAGATAAAATTCCTGAATATTTTATCAGAAAACAAACTTTAGTAAATTCTGAAAGATATTTTACAGAAAAATTAAAGTCTACAGAAATGACAATTTTAAACTCAAAAGATAAGATAGACTCATTAGAATTTAATTTATACGAAGGAATAAGAAATGAGATACTAAATAACTATGATAGAATATTAAAAGTAGCAAATGTAATTGCAAATATTGATGTATTTTCTAATTTTGCTTATGTTGCTCAAAAATATAGCTATGTGAAACCTGAGTTATCAAATTCAGGATATTTGGATATAAAGGGTGGAAGGCATCCTATAGTAGAAAAAAATGTGGATATTTTCATAGATAATGATACTTATATTGATATGAAAAATAATTTTATCTTATTAACAGGTCCAAATATGGCTGGAAAGTCAACATATATGAGACAAATTGCATTAATTTCAATAATGATGCAAATTGGCTCATTTGTACCTTGTGAAAGTGCCTCATTACCAGTATTTGATAGAATATTCACGAGAATTGGGGCACATGATAATCTTTATATGGGCGAAAGTACGTTTATGGTTGAAATGAAAGAAATGGCAGATATTATAGAAAATGCAACGGAGAATAGTTTAATAATTCTAGATGAGGTGGGTAGAGGTACAAGTACTTATGATGGACTTTCCTTAGCAAAATCTCTTATTGAATATATAGTAGAAAATATTAATGCAAAGACTATATTTGCTACTCATTTTCATGAATTGACGGATTTACAATATAAATATTCCAATATAAAAAATCAAACTATGCAAGTTAGAGAAAAAGATGGAGACATTCAATTTTTAAGAAAAGTTATCGATGGTACTTCTGATAAATCATATGGAATACATGTAGCAACTTTAGCAGGAATTAAAGAAAGTATTATTCGAAAAGC
>JAAYEN010000305.1 GCA_012728775.1 Tissierellia bacterium | reverse complement strand
TATAGTAACATTTCCAGAGGAATCTGGAGAAATTCTTATGTCATTTCCGTTTTCATCTCTTTTTTGATAATATAACTCATTTTTTCTAGTTCCAATAGATATAGCCCCACCTGTATCCGTTGCAGATAGATCTGTAAATTTGCATGAATCGATAGTATGAGTTCCACCAATTCCAGTCTCGAAACAAATTGCCCCTCCATGAGTCGCCATGGACAGATTATCTCCTTGTCCAAGTCCAGTAAAAGTAGATTCTGTTATTGTCGAATTAGCTTTTTGTCCTGCTATATTAATAAATCCTCCAGCAAAAGCAATTTTGCCACTTGCTGTTGATGTAAATGTTGAGTTTGTCACTATCAAATTACTATCTAGAGAATTAATCGCCCCTCCATTGGATAAACTATGTTCTTCTGGATTTCCTGCGGATATAAAATTTTCCATCGACACATTATTTAATGTCAAATTGGAATTATTTTGCCAAATTCCACTTGTTTTATCATTTCCATTTAGTGTGATATTTTTAAATTCTATATTTGAATTTCCACTAACTATAAACATTTGATTTGATATATCATCTGTTGCTGTAATTGTTTCCCCGTCACCATTGATAACGATAGTTTTGCCTTCAAGTATAATTTCCTCTGTTAAGTAAAAACTTTCACCTATTGTGATATCACTTTCATTGCTGTTAATTGCACTTTTTAAGCTTTCTGTATCAAACACAGTTGTCATTGCCTTTACTTTATCGGTATGTAAAAAGGGATTAAATAAAATAAGTAAGGCCATTATCAATACAGAAAATAAACTTTTTCGTCTTTCCATGAACTTCCTCCATAATTTTATTAGACTTAATACTATTTAAAGTATACTAAAAAAATAATATAATAACAATTAAAGCATTGTAAAAACTTCCATATATAGTGAATTCTAAATATCCTTTTAGTAATAAGTATTAAAAAAATCACCTCATAAGAAGTGATTTGAGACTGCCCACAAAGGTCTCCATATCATTCTTTTTTGAGTACCCTCGGGCCGGCGGGCCATATACGCTCAAAAAAGAATGATATTCCGACTTTAATAAAAAACTTTTGTCGTCACTAAAAAATCACCTCACAAGAAGCGATTTATTTATTCTGCTAATTCTAATTTTATTTGGTTTCTATTTACTTCTCGTTTCTCTTCTTCCACTACGGAATTGTAACAAGTTCTGCATAAGGGTTCGTATTCGTCAGCTGCTCCTATTAAAACTCTATCCCCTGAATTTACTTTCCTATGACTTACCCAAGCATCGGTTCCACACATTGTACAAACTGCATGGTGCTTATTGAGATAATCAGAAATAGGCAATAGCTCCTTTACTACTTCGAAAGCTATTCCGTTGTAATCCATATCTAAGCCAGCTACTACTATGGTAATTCCATTTTTCAATATTTCCAAAAGTTGGTTTTTGATTTCTTCTACATCTCCACCTAGAAATTGAACTTCATCAATACCAATAACTTCTGGTTTTTTAGAAAATACATCTTTAGATAATTCTTCTATACTTGATATTCCAATAGCTTCCATTCCCCCTTCTCCATGGACTGTTATCATCTCTCCGCCTCTGGTATCCACGGTTGGTTTGTAAGCTATTACTTTATATCCTGCTATTTTGAATCTATTTAAATCTTTTTTTAAACTGGAAGTTTTTCCCGAAAACATTGAACCTGTATGAATAATTAATTTGCCTTTATATTGATGCATAACTACCTCCATTAATTAAATAAATTATAAGGAATTATTTTTTTATATTCAAGACTTGTAAATATGAATAGAATGTGATAAAGGAGTTACAAATGTTTACAGTTTTTATATTTGATTGAATCTTAATGAGTAATAAATTATAATCAGATTAACAAAATGAGGTGTGATATGAAAAAAATTAAAATTTTACTTATGATTATGCTATCAGTTTTAGTTTTAGTATCTTGTGGAAGTAGCTCGCCAAAAGATTACGCTTCTGAAAGCACAAGAACGCCTGCTCCAGAAACACCAGCTGAGATTCAAGAAATGCATGAAGAAGAAATTGCCAGAGATTCTGAAAATATGAATACACCTATGGGCAGAAAAATAATATCTTCCTATACTGTTGACATGGAAACAAAAGAGTATGATGAGTCAATTAAAAGTTTAAATAATTTGATTAATTCCTACGGGGGCTTTATGACTCAAACAAATGAAGGAAATTACAACAATAGATATATTACAATGACTGTATCAATTCCCAGTGACAAAGCTGCAGAATTTATAGACAAAGTCGGAGAAATTGAAAATCTAATTATTAATGAAAAAAGCCTCAATAGCGAAGATGTAACGGACAGATATACTGATACAGAATTAAGGCTTAAGACTTTACGAGAAAAGTTAGAAAGACTGAACGCTCTACAAGCTGAGCAACCAGAATTAGAAGAACTTCTAAAACTAGAGAATGAAATTACTAATACAATTTTAGAAATAGAAC